>JAPZAR010000034.1 GCA_027460535.1 Candidatus Methanoperedens sp. | reverse complement strand
CCATTCGCATGTTCTTTTATGCATATCGACAGCTGCGCGGAAAGGTCCAGTCACGAAGTCGACCGATATGGTCATGTTGGTAATCGGACCGTTACCACGCTACCCAAAAAGATTAATGGAGGCATTAACATGTCGTCACCAATTGTAACAGTCACTTTTTTACTTCCGCCCCACAAGAAACTATTTAATCTATGAATTGTAAAAACGTATATTGCAGGTATGGATTTCACAAGAATACAGATTTCTGCGGATTCGGACGCCGAAGAAATCGCACCTTTTGCAATGGCGGTTCATGAACTCTTAGGACTTCCGGTAACCATGAGAAGTCTCCAGAAGAAGGGGGTCCGGGTGGAGAAAGGGAAAATCCTGGACAGTAAATATACCGGCCCAATACTTGAAATGGTTTTAAAAGAGAATAAGATAATCCGCGCAATTCCTACAAGCGGCAAATACACTGGAATTCCAGTAGTTGTAGTTCCTGTAAGGAATAAAGAGGGTTATGGGATAGCTGCCCTCGGGGTAGTAGATGTTGTGGGTACTGTAGATCTTGGCCTGATTTTTGGCGATTATCCTGAAGTTGTAAAACAAGTGCAGGAGTGCGTAAGATCGAAAGTGGCAGTTCCTTGAAAGCAGATTTACGCATAGCGAAAAAAGAGGATTTTGAGGCCTTATTCGATCTTGAGAAAATATGTTTTAAAGAGGAAACATTCAATAAGAACCAATTGAGATATCTTTTGCAAAAAGCCAGGTCTCTTGTGTTAGTAGCATCGATCGACGGTAGAATCATCGGTTCGATGATCGTCTTATTGAGAAGTACTATCCATCATGCAAGGATCTATTCATTGAACGTTCATCCTGATTTCAGGCGGAAAGGTCTGGCAAGCTTGCTCATGGACACTTCCCTGGAATTTTTGAAAAAAAGGGATTTCAAAAAATTAACGCTTGAAGTGGGGATAACTAACAAAGCTGCCCAGAATCTATACCTCTCTAAAGGTTTTTCCGTGGATAAAGTACTCAGGAAATACTATAAAAACGGAGATGACGCACTGCATCTCATTAAAGACCTGCGAGAGCATTGATTATCTTTTCATAGATATCCGTATTCACTTTATCTTCATTCCCGGCATAAATGCTTGGATTATCATTTATTTCTATAACCCTGTAACCATCATTTGTTTCTTTGACATCCAGGCCATACAGACTATCTCCAACACACCTGGATAGGGAAATGCATATGTCTTTTAATTCCGGGGATATTGAGTCCCTTGGCAGGGCAATAGTCTCTCCCCACACGTATCTCCCATTTATCTTTGATTTTACTTTCCACCCGCCTCTGGGAATGCAGTATTTACAAAGATAGAGTATTTCGTTCTTGAGCACCCCGACACGCCAGTCGAAATCGGAGTGAACATATTCCTGCAGAACCAGAACCCTGGATTTCCGGAGGAGATGTCTTGAAATCTCAATAAATTCGGCTTCATTCTCCGCTTTTTCGACATGGGATGAGAAACGGGTATAGGGTGTTTTTATAATTACAGGGAATCCCAGTGTTCCAAAGATATTATCAAGAGCTTCCCTCGAATAATCTCCCATAAATAAAAGAGATCCTGGCGAAGGAATCTTATTCCTGAGGAAAATATCATGAAGTATTGCCTTGTTCGAACATGTCCTTATGGAATGCGGGTCATCGATCACCCTCAGACCTGCTTGCTCAGCAAGTCTTGAAACGATGTAGGCTGCGTTGCTCGGGTCTGTTGTCGCCCTTATGAACAGCGCATCGTACTTATTTATTTGTGAGATCTGTTCCTTATAGATAAATTCAAATTCATGCCCCAAGGCTTCCGCGGTCGATTCAAACTTTGAAAGGGCTTTGCGTTCAGATTTATCAAGAAAATTATATGCTTCGACAAAACATGCTATCCTCATTATTTGACTAAGTCTCCGGAAAATGGAAATGGCGGTTAATTTTTCCTTCTTATTTCGAGCACTTTCTCATGCACGATATCCCACTTTACTTCTTTTTTCATGGCAGGTTCGCAGTGATTCAAAACAACCTGTCCGTCATCTACCTGAACGACCAACTTGCATATCGGAATATTGAATACCTCAAAAAATTTCTTCGCAAATTCCGATGTCTCATCGTTATTCGATTCCCCGAACATCTGGATTATTTCCAGGACTTCTCCAGTGAGAGGATGCAGTGAAACAGGAAACCTGGCGTCAAAGCTCATTTTCTTTATAATGCCCGGTAATCTTGAACCTGACTTCACGACTTTCATCGAGTTGTTCGTAAAAGGATTTACGGCGAATAAAAGGGCAGGGGTGGCCAAATCATCCTTTGGCTTAGTTATCAGCCTGTAACCATTGGTTCGCAACCCATTCCTTCTCGCTTTCTCGATCAAAAGTGGATTCCGGTATGCATCCATTATTTCCGTACAGCTTGGTGTGACTTCTACTCCAAAGGTTTCCGCATGAGCAGATACATAATATCCCATCCTCAAATACCGGTAGTCATGGGTTATATTAAGTACGCTTTCCTGCACTGGCTGCCTTAAAAAAAACAACGGACTAGAGTCGCTATCATCTTCGTCTTCACTGACTATAATCATTTTTGATATCAGTCCGACTTATTGTTATTATGAGCCCTGTATAAATAAGTACCGAATGCAAAGGGGAATTTCTTTTGAAAACAATTTACTGCTTGATAGAGTCAATCAACTCTTTTGGCAGAGATTTTTTACTTGCGCATGCTTTTAACACCGTATACCACTGATGTGCGAACAATAATAACCCGAAAACTGCAAGCATATCAAAAAACTCAAAATATACCACGGAATCCGCGAGACTTATCCCTTCAAAAAATTCATGGATCATAAAAAATATACTGAAAAGGAAGACATAAAGGCAATTTTTCTTAAAAAATGAATCACTGACAAAGGTATTTAATGTTAATTTGTTTTTATCTATATCCTTCCATAAGAACCAGATTTGAATAGAATAGAAAATGAAAATCAAATATAATGCAAACATTAGAAATTCTATGTATCTGTACAAGGTATATGTGTTCAATGGAAATGCACTTCTTATCTATCCTGCATACTGTTTTTTAGTCCTGCTTAATATAGATTTCGGAATTGTTCATGAATATTCCGGTCTATAACTGCCCAACCGGGTTTGAGGATTCAAATTATCCAGCAAGAGACTTATGTCACGTAAACTATATATTTAAGCAGAGTGTACTTTTCTTAGTTCATTATAATAATGAGGAATACAATTTGGCATATAAGAAAAAAATCCGGAGATCGAATGTATCAGGGGTGAATGAGAAAAAGAACCTATTCATAGGGATCGATCTGGGTACAAATCACACTGCTATCTCTACGAGCGACGGCAAGAAGAACAGCATTCTGAGCATTGTGGGCGCTCCAAAGGATGCGGTGGCATCTAAGTTTTTAAAGAAGGAGCACCTTTTCGGGGAAGAAGCACTTAAGCACAGAGATGCCCTCAAACTTTACAGGCCGATCGAGAGAGGGGTTTTGAAAATCCAGAGAAAGAGCATCGAGGCGGCTAAAGGATTAGTCGAATTCGTACTCAGATCGGTCAATGCGGATAGGGATGTAAGAAAATATGCCATCATAGGAGTCCCTGCCCAGGCAAGCGTACAAAATAAAAAAATCATACCCGAAATGGCTAAAGATTTCTTTGATGGGATAATGGTGGCGAGCGAACCGCTCTGTGTTGCGTACAATTTAGGAAAATTTGAACATTCATTGATTGTGGATATCGGGGCAGCTACCACGGATCTATGCAGGGTGCATGGCGCGCGACCGAACCCGGAAGATCAGATAAGCAGCACCAAAGCTGGCGACTTCATAGACAGGGAATTTGTTAAGCTTGTAACAAAAAACCATACAAAGCTCAGGGTCACCCGGGAAATGGCCAGGTTGTGGAAGGAGAAGTACTCTTTTGTTGGCAATCCTGATGAGGAGATCATAGTGGAAGTGCCGAGAGCCGCCTCAGTGCTGAAGCTTTCCATCACACAGGAGATGAGGAGGGCATGCGAATCCATATTGCCTGATATCGTGAGCGGGATTTCCAGGCTTATATCAACCTACGATCCTGAATTCCAGGATGAGCTGCGCTCAAATTTATATATTGCAGGGGGAGGAAGCCAGATAAGAAATCTTGATACTGTCCTGGAACATGAACTGGAATTGATCGGGGGATGCAAGGTCCTCAAAACCCGGGACCCGGTGTTCGGAGGCGCGGCTGGTGCATTAAAGATGGCAATCGATATGCCGAAAGAGTTCTGGCAAACCACGTAAATGCTGCAAGAACTTGACGACTCCACAAAATACCTACAGCGTAAATGGCTTCTCTTTATGCTGGAGAGGGTAGGCCATAACAACCTCCAAAGATTGCTTGACTACTATGAGAGCCTTGGCTGGATAAGCGGGGACGTTGCCAAAAAATTATTCGAACTTGCGAATAAGGAAAAACGCTACAATGGACCCACCTGGACGCTTTCAGCGCAAGAGCATGGAGAGTCTATGTTCTTTATAGAAAGGATATCAGGAAGGCATATAAACAAACCTTTCCTGAACGCTCGTCCAGGAAAAGCTGTTTCCGAGCCTGCTGATACAAAAAAGAAAAAGCCAAGGGCAGGGTATCTTGAAGGGAACCGAAGCAAAAAGGGAAAGATGGCTTACACAATACAGCGGCAAGAAGTTACTATCAAAAATCTTGAACAGGAACTGGAAAAGAAAGATATTGAAATGGAAACGCTGGGGGAAAAACTACAGGAGCTTGAACAGCAACTCGATGAAGCAAGGAAGGCAGTTAAGAAGGACCTGATATTCAGGGGGATCATGGATGAAAATATTAGATTGTCGAAGGGTAGTTCTCAAGTTCATAAGAGCAATCGTAAAAAGATGTGACACTATAAATCATGTTATTTTATGAAAAAGGGTAGAAACTCTTAAATAATAACCATGCCTCATAATGCAAATGATAAATGTGACTAAATATGTAACATTTATTTGGAGGATAGTTGAAGGCTGCATCTAAAACCATTTTATACATCCCGGAGTGGCTGGTTTCTTTTGAAAAGGAGATCGCATCTGAGATCATCCTGAACTCTGACTCAGGCGACGTGATACGTGAATACAGGATGAGATATGATATGACTCAGGTAGAACTTGGAGAATTAATGAATCTCCGCCGCGAATCTATATCGCGGATTGAAAACGGTAGTGTGACACCAACCTTTGAGTTTGTGAAAAATTTTATTAAAACAGTGGCTTTGATCGAGGCAATCAGGGTAGAGAGGGCACAACATAAGGAGATCGACGTTTATTTTCTTGAAAATATTGTAAAGGAATTTGGCTTTTCCCGTGAAAAACTGCCTTTCTTGGTAAAAATAGCAATTGAAAGTTACGATAAAAAACTCAATAAAATTCAAAAGTCGTTAAAGGAGAAAAAATATGGTAAATGACACAGTTGTATGGCTCGAAGAGGTTGGGAAAGAGGATATAGCGATAGTGGGCGGCAAAGGTGCAAGTTTAGGGGAAATGTTACATGCTGAGCTTCCTGTCCCGCGGGGATTTGCAGTAACAGCGCAGGCTTTCAGGCGATTCATCGATGAAAATGGGGTCAATGAAGAACTTTTCAAATCACTCGAAGTAAATGTTGATGATGCTGCCATACTGAGAGAAGCCGAGAAAAATGCAAAAAAAATAATTATGGGAGCAAAAATACCTCCCGATATTGAAAAAACCATCAGGGCAAGATACAGGGAACTTTGCAAACGGGAAGGGAGCGAGGTTTTTGTGGCAGTGAGGTCAAGTGCCACAGCTGAGGACCTGCCCGATGCAAGTTTCGCGGGTCAGCAGGATACGTTTCTTAATATCAAAGGCGAAACGAATGTAGTTGAAGCGGTCAAGAAATGCTGGGCTTCACTATATGGGGCGCGGGCGATATATTACCGTGTAAAACAGGGTTTTGACCACAGAAAAGTGAACCTCTGTGCCGTAATCCAGCTCATGGTCGACGCAGAAAAAGCAGGGGTAATGTTCTCATCGCATCCTTCCACTGGAGAACCGCTGACGATTATCGAAGGCGCATGGGGGCTCGGCGAGAGCGTGGTCTCTGGCTCTGTTTCCCCGGACTATTACGTTATTGATAAAGTCAATAAGAAAATCCTGGAGCGCAAAATTGCCATAAAAAACATAATGCACATCAGAGACCCAAGAACCGATAAAACAGTGGAGCTCCCTGTGCCTGAAGAGAAGAAAAACGCAAAGGTGCTTGATGATGATGAGATATTGAAACTCGTTGAACTCGGAGATGTCGTGGAGGACCTTTACGGCATCCCCCAGGATGTGGAATGGGCGATAAAGAACAAGGAAATCTACATGCTCCAGTCAAGGCCAATAACCACTATAAAGAAGAAAAAAGAAGCGAAAGAAAAACTGGCAACCCAGGCCATACTTGAAGGGTTGGGAGCTTCTCCGGGAATCGCTTATGGCGAGGCGAAACTCGTTTCTGATGCAAGCGAGCTTGGAAAGGTCAAGGAGGGCGACATTCTCGTTGCTGTCATGACCACGCCTGATATGGTCCCGGCTATGAAACGCGCCGCAGCGATCGTAACAGATGAAGGTGGCATGACATGCCATGCAGCTATAGTATCGCGGGAACTGGGCTGTCCCGCAGTAGTTGGAACACGAAAGGCAACTCAGTTATTGTCAGATGGCATGAAAATAACGGTGGATGGGGAGAAAGGGCTTGTGTTCGAAGGCAAGAAGGAGATTGCCGCACATGTTACACAGCCTGAGAAGACGGCGGTATCTTTTGCCAGACAAAAACCTATCACCGCAACAGAAGTAAAAGTGAACGTCTCCATTCCCGAAGCTACCCAGCGTGCTGTGGAGACTCAGGCTGACGGCGTTGGGCTCCTGCGCATTGAGCACATGATACTCGGGCTTCCAAAGCACCCCAAACAGTATATCAAGGAAGGGAAAGCCGATGAATATGTCAACGAACTTGTCTCACGTATCCAGACCGTGGTGGATGCATTCTATCCAAAACCTGTCTGGGTAAGAACACTTGACGCACCCACCGATGAGTTCAGGGCAATGGAAGGCGGAGAAGGCGAACCCATCGAGCCTAATCCTATGCTGGGTTACCGCGGCATCAGGCGCGATCTTATTGATACCGAACACTTCGAGCTTGAGGTGAGAGCATTCAAGGAATTGATCAAACGCGGCTATAATAATATGGGTATTATGATCCCCCTTGTTCAGCATCCTTCGGAGCTGCGGAGGGCCAAGGTATTCATGAGCGAAAGAGGGATAGATTTCAACAAGACCGATATTGGTATAATGGTGGAGATACCTGCAGCAGCGCTTATAATCGACCAGTTCATAGCTGAAGGTCTTGATTTCGTGAGCTTTGGCACAAACGACCTCACGCAATACACACTTGCTGTGGACAGGAACAACGAGCACGTTGCGCATCTGTATAATGAGATGCATCCTGCTATTATGAAACTCATCGAGCTTGTTATTGTGGAGTGCAACAAGGCGGGCGTAAAGACCAGCATCTGCGGGCAGGCAGGGAGCAATCCCAAGGTGGCTAAGAGACTTGTGGAGCTTGGGATAACGAGCATTTCTGCAAATATCGATGCAGTGGAGGCTGTGCGCGAGATGGTAGCCAGGACTGAGATGCAGCTGATGCTGAAGGCGGCAAGGGAGAAGAAAATTTAATGGCCAATGCCAATCAATTGAAAAGGAAGCCGAATACTTATTCATTAGGAGGCTTAAAGAAAAAAGACATAGGCGCATCTTCCGATGCCAATCTTGATTGCGAAGTATTCGATTTAACTATTAAATAGTTGAAGAAACAGATATGAAAATTTATGGATAACATTGTAGGGCGGTAAAGGAAAATGAACAAAGAAGCCCTCTTTAAAAAGATCATCTCTCTCATTAAAAAATACGGCGTAAAAAAGGTAGCCATCTTTGGCTCTTACGCAACAGACGAAGAGAGGCCAAAAAGCGACATAGATATCCTTGTCGAATTTTCAGAGAGGAAAAGTCTGCTCGATCTCGTGGGAATAGAGCAGGATCTCTCCGATGCACTTGGTATGAAAGTCGATTTGCTGACTGAAAAGTCCATTAGTCCTTACTTGATTGACAGGATAAAAAAGGAGATGAAGGTAATTTACGAATGAAGAAAGATGATATTGTTTATTTAAGACACATTCTGGATGCTATATCCCGAATCGAGGAATATACCATAGACCTGGACTATGACGATTTTATGGATAATAATCTGGTTCAAGATGGTGTCGTAAGGCAGATTGAAATAGTAGGGGAAGCCACAAAAAGAGTATCCACCGAGATGAGAGAAAAATATCCGGATATACCATGGAGGAAAATGGCTGGGATGAGAGATAAGCTGGTCCATGATTATCTTGGTGTGGATTTGGATGCTGTTTGGGACACCGTAAGAAAAGATATTCCTGAATTGAAAAAAGAGATAAAAATACTGGTTGGGAGAAATAAGAACCTCTGATAAAATAATTTTATAATTCTCTATCCGTAAATCCATGCCTCAAACTCCCACAAAATACATCCCCGCCCTCAGGTTCAACCTGCTGACACCTCTCTATGACCTCACTATGCGGCTTGGCATGCGCGAATCCACCTTCAAGCGCCGTCTGGTAGAGCAAGCATGTATCAAGGATGGTCACAGGGTACTTGACCTGGGTTGCGGTACTGGGACTCTAACTATACTCATCAAGAGAGCTCATCCCGAAGCCGAAGTTATAGGACTTGACGGCGATCCAGAAATCCTTGAAATTGCCAGTGCGAAAATCAAAGTGACAGGTTTGGATATCGCCCTGGATGAAGGAATGGCTTTCGAACTGACATATCCGGACAACTATTTTGACCGTGTTTTCTCAAGCCTCGTTTTTCATCATCTTACGCGGGAGGACAAAATTCGCACATTCACGGAGATTTTCCGGGTCCTCAAACCTGGCGGGGAGTTGCATGCTGCCGATATCGGGAAACCTCAGAATGTATTTATGTCCCTCATATCCCTTATCTTCCGAAGGCTTGAGGAAGCTTCGGATAACATAAAAGGTCTGCTGCCGGGGATGTTCCGCGACGCAGGTCTTGATCAGGTCGAGGAAACCGCCAGATATATGACGATAATAGGCACACTCACATTATTCAGGGCGCGGAAACCGCCTGAACAATGAGTATTACAATGTTATTACATCTTTAACTGTCTCAACAACGATTTCCCTGGCATTCTTATACTCGGAGACTTTACCGGTAATTCTAACCCTGTCACCCTTGTTCACAGAGTCGTATACGTCCTTGGCACCTTTTTCTTTTCCTATGAACACCTTGATATTAAGATTTGAGATCGTAAGGATCACGTTGTCGCCAGTTCCTGTTTTCTGTTTTGAGAGTATCGTTCCCTCAACAAACACCCTCTCACCTATCTTTGAATCTTCCGAATAAGCAGGAATCTGTGAGGAAAAACCGAAATAGCCAATTATCAATGAAATTGCAGCCATTGAAAGCAATACCATAACCACTTTTTCTTCTTTTTGTAACATTTTTTGCCCTCTCATGCAGCAACATTCCCAATTAGGATATAAAACTTTTCAAAAATTTCTGTCAAAAATGTGCGTCCATCCCGGTTCTTAAGAATTGTTATTTTTGCTGTGAAAATCAATCATGTGCACAAACGATAACTATTTAGTGCCTGATTGCTTAAAATGCGTAACAAGAAAGAGGGTGAGAGCATTAACCTTAAAGAATTCCTTCTGCAAAATAATACCAACCCCAGGCTATCAGAGTTAATCTTCTTCTTCAGTGAACAGGGGAAAACCATTAAGACCGGATTCCTGAGAGGCCATACAAAAGCCGGAACGAAGAATATCTACGGAGAAGAGCAGGTGGCCCTGGATAAATGGGCGGATGAAGTCTTAATCAATGGATTAAAAAGAACGAGGTTAGTACGCTATATCGCAACAGAAGAGCAGCCTGATATTATCGAGATTGAAAACGCGAGAAACGAGTTCGGCGTTGTTATCGACCCTCTTGACGGCTCTTCCTTAATAGATGTAAACCTCGCCGTGGGAACCATCATAGGGATTTACCCGGGTAACGTCCTTGAACCCGGAAATACCATGCTTGCTGCCATGTACATTCTCTATGGTCCCCTGACTACAATGACTCTCACAACCGGAAATGGCGTGCACGATTTTGCAATGGATGAAAAAGGCGCATTCAACCTGACCCAGAGAGATATCAAGCTACCGGATGGAAAAATATATGCACCCGGAGCCCTTCGAAAAGATTACCTGCCCGAACATAAGAGATTTATCGAGAGGCTTGAGAATGATGGTTATAAGCTGCGGTTTTCGGGTTCTTTCGTGGCAGACATTCACCAGATCCTCCACAAGGGCGGGGTGTTCACATACCCCGGATTTCGGGGAAAAGAAAAAGGGAAACTGCGCTTATTGTTCGAGGCAAATCCGATAGGAAAAATAATAAAAGAAGCCGGCGGGGCGATAAGCAATGGAAAGATCGACATATTGTCAATCAAACCGGATGCTATC
This sequence comes from Candidatus Methanoperedens sp., assembly GCA_027460535.1. Lineage (NCBI taxonomy): Archaea > Methanobacteriati > Methanobacteriota > Methanomicrobia > Methanosarcinales > Candidatus Methanoperedentaceae > Candidatus Methanoperedens > Candidatus Methanoperedens sp. Next base: position 23,305 of record JAPZAR010000034.1, on the reverse strand, counting down.
GATCAAATCACTCCCATATACGCCGGGGGCAAAAAGGAGATCAGCCTGATAGAAAATCTTATGGCTGACAAATAATTGTTGGAAAAAATCAAAATCGGATTTTCAAGTGAATGAAAAAAGATAAATACTGAAGGCCAGTCGCCTTCAGTTGATCGATTTCAGAGTCACTTTGAAGACCAATGTCTTTCCCGCTAGTTGGTTGTTCTGGTCCATTATTATGGAAGTCTCATTAAAACGGACTTTCATCAGGCCAAACATGGTCTCGATATCTGTTTCAGGAATTGGATTATGCCTGAGAGTGATATTCGCATTCGTTACTCCTATCACTGTAGTGTTCCATGGAACGTTCTCAAATTGGAATGTCTGGTTTTTCTTCACGCTGTATTCAACCGTAATATTTTTGTCATCCACCTTAATCACGGTAGTATTCCATGGGACACCTGTCGATGGGATCTGTTCCCCAACTTTGAAATTATAGGATAATGATACATTCTCAGAAATATTCTGGACTGTCATATTAGTATCCGACCTAGGGATAGAAACTATATCACCTTTCTTGTGTCCGGTACCGAATGTACTTTCGAATTGGCTGATGGGGATTTCTATGACCCTGGGGAATGTTGAGGGCACAACCTGTATAACGGGGTAAGCCTGGATCCTCCTTAGATCAATCGGGCCGTAACCCTTTTCAGGGGGTATTGTCAAGGTTCTTGTTTCTCCCACTTTCATTCCAATCACTCCCTCATCGAATCCCTTAACGACCTTTCCTTTTCCGACCGTAAAATTATAAGGTGTATATTCCCTCCCAGGAGATAACAGATTATTTTCCTTTGCAACTTGCTCAATCGATGTATCAAAAACCTTGCCATCCTGAATGCTCCCGATGTAGTCAACAGAGATATTATCGCCAATTTTCACCGTTTTTACACCAACGCAGCCGCTGAATAATATCGTCGCAATAAATAAAAGAATTAATATTTTTTTCATTATTTCACTTCCATCACTCAAATGATTATAACATATAAGTAATTTGCGATATGCATAGAAACATATTTCAGACAATTGGATCATCAAGACAATCAATGGAAATCCCACCCTGTCATGGACTGGATTTTCAGAGAAATGTTCACCAGGTTCCAAGAGGAAGGAATTGAAATACCCTTCAATCAAATGGATGTCCATATAAGAAAAGATTGAAGCTGAGATTTCGAGATTAACGATTTGTTACCATGTCTTTTATCTGTTTTATTATCGAAAACTATTAACCTTATGATTAGTATTATATACATTATGAACATGTATATCATGCAACTAAGAAGGTCGACATATCCGGAGGGACAATGTTAGAAACCGCTGAAGAAAGAGTGAAATTATTGAGGGCAGGTTTTACCGAAAAAGCGATAGAGACGCTTTACGTAAAATACAACAAGCTGAAAATAGTTCAAACGCCCCTATTTTTTGAATTGGTAGAATTTGAATGCTCGCACCATAAGAAATTTTGCATGAGCTGTCAATTAGCTTGTGCATAATTTGGCTGGAAAGTTATAACAATATCAATCCAATTTTTTTTCTGAATGTCCTGATTAGCCAGAAGGCAGTTAGCGTAAGCCTGCTCCTGATAATAGAAAGGAATACATCATGGGAATAATGTATGGTGCATGACAGGTTTATCCGGCATGACCGAAGATAATGAACTTGCGCTGATAAAGAAGAAAAAACTTAAAGAACTGTTGAAGCGGCAGCAAGAGATCAAAGCCCCAAGGCCATCTGATGTTATAGAAGTATTCACGTCGCCCACATGCCCCCACTGCCCGCGAGCACTCGTTATGGCAAAGGAGGTTGCAGAGCAGGTGCCCGGGATACAGGTAATTGAACTTTCAACCGCGACTCCACAAGGTCTTGCAAAAGCCGCTTTCTATGGGGTCCATGCTGTTCCTACAATATTCATTAACGGCAAGCCAGCTTTCGTTGGGGCTCCGCCTTCCATTGAGGCGTTAAAGCGGGCTGTTAAGAGTTAAATTTCAAAGGGAATACGTTCTATCATACCGCCAGTAAGATTCCTGAACTCAACCCCGCCTTTTACACCCGAGATCTCGATGCCGTCAAATTCGTCAGACCCGCACAGAATATCCTGCTCAGGATGTGTTCCGGGTATTATCCTACAGCTTATTCGCGTCCTGCCGCCGGCAGAGACCACGATCTTAAGACGTTTTGATGCAGGATGTTTCTTTGGCAGGACGATAAAAGGCGAACCGACCTCACGTATCATGTAAAGTACGCATCTTAATCCTTTTATTGTCTTCTCGTCTGCGCCAAAACCGGAGGCTACGAGCAGGTCTTCCGGATCAAGTGCCAGAAGTATCTCTTCCCTTTCCGTCTCGAGAAAAAATTGCCTGTTTTCTCCTGCTTTGACAATGCCTAAGGTGCCCTCCTTTCCTCGCAGGAGGAGCATTTCATTGTGATCCAGCGGGGTCATTCCTCTTTGAACATGAGACTCACATTGCCAGAGTGACAGGATGGACACAATACTTTTTTCCCGACACCTCTGAACTCGTTCCTGCAATCTCCGCACTTGTAGAATTTAGCATTCAGCGCTGTTATTTCTATATTGAACGCGTCTCCGACACTGCACATGCTTTTTCACCTCCGGATATAATGATTGTACATGGTTAATCTTGCTCTGGATATATTAAGTTTTCTTACTTGTTTTATTACTTTCTCCCCGCACACATTAGATTTATAATCATATGGGATATTTATTCATTGTTTGAGCGATACGCAGTATATTAATCACCCTCTTATTAAGCCAGCTACAGTCGAGCAGAGATTATATCAGCTATCTCTTGCAGGGGAAGCCATAAATAAATCCACTCTCATCGTCCTTCCGACGGGGCTCGGGAAAACCATCATCGCCCTGCTTGTAATAGTCTCTCGGCTTTCCAGAGGAAAAGTCCTTATTCTCTCCCCAACAAAACCTCTCGTGGAACAGCATGCCGCCTTTTTTAAAAATACCCTCAATATACCTCTGGAAGAAGTAGTCCTGTTCACCGGCAACACACCGCCGGAGAAACGATCCTCCATGTGGGAAAATGCCAGGGTAGTGGTTTCAACCCCTCAGGTCATTGAGAATGATATCCTGGGAAAGAAAATAAACCTTGAAAATGTCTCATGCATAATTTTTGACGAAGCGCACAGGGCAACAGGCGATTACTCGTATGTTTACATTGCGGAGAAATATGCGCAGCAGAATAAGGAACCACTGGTTCTGGGAATAACCGCAAGTCCGGGCAGCGACCCTGCAAGGATACAGGAAGTCTGTGCAAACCTTCATATCACTTCGGTCGAGATGCGAACGGATTCTGACCCTGATGTCAGACCATATGTCTTCGATAAGGATATCGAATGGAAATATGTCCCGGTTCCGGTTGAGATCAAAGGACTGAAACAATTGATGGATAAAGTCCTCTCTGACAGACTCAATAAATTACATGAGCTTAAATTCATATCTCCCTACCAGAAAAGATTATCGAAAAGGGAAATGCTGGAACTCCAGGCAAAGATGCAGTCCCAGCTTCGTTCTTTCCCTGACCAGAAAATATATCAGGGGATCTCGCTCCTTGCCGAGATCTTCAAGGTCAGCCATGCAATAGAAATCGCGGAAACGCAGGGAGTCTCTGCGCTCTCCAAATATTTTGAGAGGCTTGAGAATGAAGCGCTATCAAGAAGCGGGAGCAAAGCTGCCAAGCGTCTGATGGAAGACCTGAGCATGCGCCAGGCAGTGCACCACCTCTCGGGATGCAATGGCAATAATCCGAAGCTGAATCTTGTCAGGGAATTAGTTGAAAAGCAAATCCTTGAGAACCCGCAATCAAGGGTAATTGTTTTCACCAATTACAGAGATACCGCCGAACTTGTTTCAGAATCCCTTAAAGAAGTGCCTGGAATAAAACCCGTGAGGTTTGTGGGACAGGCAAGCAAATACAAGGATACCGGCCTGACGCAGAAACAGCAGGTCGATATCATTCAAAAATTCAAGGACGGGGAATACAATACCCTTGTCGCTACCTCCGTGGCAGAGGAAGGGCTGGATATCCCGGCAACCGATCTTGTTGTTTTTTTCGAACCCGTTCCTTCCGAGATCAGAAGCATTCAGCGAAAAGGAAGAACTGGACGAAAACATGCCGGACGTGTCGTAATACTGATGGCTAAAGGTTCAAAGGATGAAGCGTATCACTGGACAAGCAGCAGGAAAGAGAAAAATATGATGAGGGCTATGAAGGACCTCGATTACGACTTTGAACTCCAATCAAGAAAAAAAGAAGACTCCAGTTCGAATGAGTTGAAAGATGATATTGGTGGGCAAAAAAATCTTCTGGATTTCCCGGGGAGCATACAACCAGAGAACTCCCCAATAAGAATTTTCGTTGACCAGAGGGAGATCCGTTCCCGCGTGGCACGAACGCTTGAAAAACTTGGCGCTGAGATCGTTTTGAAGACGCTCGAAGTTGGAGACTATGTGATAAGTGAGCGCGTCGGTATCGAGAGAAAAACAGCCGAAGATTTCCTGAGTACTCTGATGGATGGAAGGGACCTTTTTGGGCAGATATCCGACCTTGCGCGCACATTTGAAAGGCCTGTACTCGTAATTGAAGGCGAAGGGCTCTATACTGCAAGGCAGATACATCCCAACTCAATACGCGGGGTGCTTGCCTCGATCGCCATTGATTTCGGGGTGCCTATCATCTTCAGCAGGGACGAGGAGGATACTGCAGCGCTGATACATATAATGGCAAAGAGGGAGCAGAGCGATACAAAGAAAGAAATAAGCCTGCACGGGAAGAAGACATCGCTTACGCTTAAGGAGCAACAGGAATACGTTATCTCTTCGCTCCCTGAGATCGGGCCTGCGGTGGCAAGGAACTTGCTGCTTCATTTCGGAAGTGTGCAAAAAATCATGGCTGCATCGCGCGAGGAATTGATGGAGGTCGGGCTTGTGGGGCCAAAGACAGCGGACAGGATAAAGGAAGTTGTGAGCGGGGAGTACAAGGGATGATATTTTTCTGCATGAGGGTTCAGATATTTACCGGTGCTTCAACGGCTAGGAATGCTATACTTATCAGCTCCTCAGCATGAATTGATAAAATGAAACCTGAAAAGATAGAAATCGCTATTATAGCTATATTGTCACACAGGCCAAACATCATGCGAAAAACGCTATGTATTCACCAAAATGTATTGAAACGATTTCTTGAATAGAGACGTTTCAATTAGTGTTGGTTGTTATCATCAAGGAATATCAAAGTCAATGAGATAATTATCTATGAGCAAACATGGTACATGTTGTATTTGTGGAAAACAAAGTAAACTATCATTTGAACATACGCCTCCGCAGAAGGCATTCAATTTTTTTCGGTCACAAGAGTTTCAAGCGCTTCCTTTGCTCACAGAAGGAAAATATTTTAAAAAAGGTAAGCTAAAGCAAAAAGGTGTAGGAAATTATAGTCTGTGTTCAAGCTGTAATAACATTACAGGTCATCTATATGGCGAAGAATACAAAAAATGGACTATGATTTTGTCGAATAATATGAAGCGGGGTAATTTATCAGATAATCGGATGTTTGGAAAACCAAAACCTATTGAAATAATACTACAGGATGTACATCCTCTTCGTTTCTTTAAGCAAGTAATTGCGATATTTTGCTCAAGAAATGGAAATAATTTTCAACTGGCTCATCCTGATTTGAAAGATTATCTTTTACAAAAAGATTCACAGAATTTTCCATTTGATTTTTCAGTGTATATGTATCTTACTACTGAACTCATTTTATTCAATTCTGGAATTGTCGGCCTATGGGAAAATGGAGGATTTTATTTACTTTCTGAATTTATTCACTATCCCTTTGGTTTCTGTTTATTTATAGGAAATGTTCTAAAATTACCAATAACAGATATAACTTATTTTAATCAATATACATACAATGAAAAAACTGATATTCATATTGAGATTCCTATTATTAATCGAAAAATTCCTCACCCAGCGGATTATAGAACAGAGTATGAAGTATCATATGATGCAATTATAAATCAATTAAAATTTAAATTTCCATCTATAAAGAAGTAGCTCTATTATTTGAAATTGCGTATAATTTTTTTTAATATTCATTTCTTAAAGATAGTCTCAATTCACCACACGATTTGAAACGGTCTCATTTTTTCCTTTTCCTTCTTCGCATAAAGGGTCTCAGTTGGATTTTATTATGCAAAGCATCCTATTACCTATCTGCAGAAATAGACCGTTTCTATAGGGCGCACTGCAATAAAAAGCAGGTACATTCTTCTTTTTTCCTTTTCCTTCGTTATCGAAACCAAAAGTTTATTAATATGAAATTTAAGTAATACATATGTCGAGGAAGAGATTATGGCTTTGTTCGATTTATTAAACCAAATTAACTGGGCAATATCCCTCTTAGGTGCGGTTTTGCTATCTGTAATTGGAAACCTGGTTACACCCATCGTCAAAAATTGGATTGCTGCATGGTCAAGAAGTAGTGCAACAGCAAGAATAGAAGAACTTGAGTCAGAGCTTCAAGAAATATCTAAATATTCGAATTCCCAAGAGTTATCATATTTGGTTTCGACTTCAATTTTGCAGGTTTTGGTATTTTTCTCTCTTGCTGGCGCATTAACAACTTTGGGATATAGTTATATCGGTATGTTAAATTCGTATTCTGTAATAATTCTTAACTTTGTAATCGGTATAATGAGTACATTACTTTATTTGTTAGGTTTTATTAGAAGCATTAGAGCCTTAAGTACAATCAACAAAGTCCGTTATTTAGACGAATATAAAGCCAATATAGAAAAATCAATTGCAAGCCTGAGGGAAAAAAGGCCATCGTCAGAGTCCTGATTATATTACTGAAAATTGCATATAATTTTTTGTAATATGCATCTCCCGCTTCTGAAGAGCAACAAATCTGCGTTTATCTGCGGTTTGTTGTATATTTGAAAGGTCCCTAACTACATCGAAAACTATTACTCCTTCAGCCGTCATATAATCTTATTGGGGAGCGAAACTGTTTTAGAAATATGTTCATTGTACAAGAGTGGTGGATAATATTGCATAAAAATCCGATTGGCAGGAGGTGCATAATATATGAACCAAAATGAAAGCCGGGAAGTGCCGCCGGGACTTGCGCCAAGAGTTGCTGTATCCATAGTAGTTTTATTCGGCGGGTTGATCTTTGCAATAATTTATGTTGCATTCTTCGCTTCTTCATTCAGCCTTTTTCAAAAGATAGCCGTTATCCTGGTCGTGCTTCTGGCAGTGATAGCCATACTGGGTTTGATGTGGGCATCGTGGGGCATAAAGCAGGGCATGAAAGAAAAATGTCGTGAATAATTACTTTAATGAGGGTAAAGATTTTATCTTATCAGGCTGTTAGTTAGACGCCCGACGGGATAGTAGGGTAGCCTGGTCCATCCTTGAGCGTTTGGGACGCTTAGACCGCGGTTCAAATCCGCGCTATCCCATAATATTTTTAGTACCTCCTGTTCTATGAAGCCGTGATTTTATTGGAAGAAAACAATTTAACGTTTGAAAGTCAATTATTGAACATGACCGAAATATCATCTTCTAAAAATGAAGTCTCGCTGGCAATGGTATATAAAGAAATAGTAAGGGTAAGAAAAAAACTTGAGACTTTCGAAGACATAATCATACCGAAGGAAGAAGTTTCTAAATCAGAACTTGAGGAGATTGAACAATTGAAAAAAGAATCTTTTAAAGGAGAAAATGTTCAATGGGATAAGTTGAAAAAGGAGCTGTCTTTGTGACAGCATATTGCTGCGGGAGCTGATTGATGAAGGCAGGAAAATGAAATCGATCGAGCTTTATGAACGCGGTAAAGTCAGTCTTGGTCCTGGAGCGAAAATCGCGGGGCTTTCAATATCTGAATATATAGACTTATTAAAAGAGTATAAAATTCAAATCAACCTCGATATCGACGATGCGAAAAAAGCGCTTGAGTATGCGAGAATCACGCTTTAACTTTGCGTTCCACAGTCGCCGCTATTATCGACTCTCCATCGTAGACGGGAACACTGCCAGGGTAATCTTGTGGAAGTGAGCATAGATTGGCAAGATCCATCATATCCCCGATCTGTTCCATAATACTGATGTAACTTTGCAGCTTTTTTATCTCATACCTCTTCACAATATACCCGATCTCCTGAGCGGTCTGTTCAATAATTTTATTGCCAAGCCCCTCGCAGCGCATGACCTCGATCCCCCGTTCATTCATAAAAAACGGATAGCACCTGCATATCATGGGGCGCCATTCGTATATCGTGCATGCGTTTTTCCTGTAGAAGATGCAGTCTCCCGCATCATTGCGCCTCAGTATCCAGCCGATCGCCAGCATGTTTTCCCCAACAGACAGGCAGGAATAGATATCAGGCTGGGCCACATCATCCCACAGCAATCCGGTTCCTTTCATTATCCTCCTGACGTCATCGGGGAAAATCGAGATGGCATTTGAGGGACGCAGGATATCCTGCGTTATCCTTATCATGAAATTCTCCCTGCAGCACCATCCGCAGCGTGCGCAGGAGAAGCCGGAATCACGGATATCAGGGATATATGTTCGAGAATGTGTATGTATGAGCCGTTCTACCCTGCGCCGAAGTGAGACGGTATCCATGGGTAAACATTTTGAGACCTAAGATATAAAGTCTTTTGAGAATCTAAAGATGATTCTGAAATATGATTTCATCTGCGAAGCAAAAGGTCAAAGAAGGAAAGCTTGTAAAAGTGGAAGTGGAATACGATGAATATATCAAAAGGCTCAGGATCACTGGCGATTTTTTCATGCATCCAGAGGATATGCTTGAAAAAATAGAGACAAGCATGGTCGGCATGAAAAAAAATAGCCGCGTCGGGGTCATTGTTTCTAAAATCCAGGAGATCGCTGAGGCTAATGATGTACAGATGATAGGTGTCAGTCCTGAATCACTTGCCCTTGTCATCAGAGAGGCGCTGCAATGAAGTGGAGGGTCGTGGAGCTGGAAACATATGATGCCTACCAGAATATGGCGCTGGATGAGGCGGTAAGTGAAGGCATAAGGAGCGGCTCATCCCCTCCAACCATAAGATTTTACACATGGGAACCGAGCGCCGTCTCTATCGGCTATTTCCAGAGCATCAGGGATGAGGTGAACCTCGATGTGTGCAGGGAACTGGGTGTTGACTGCATCCGGCGGTGGACAGGAGGCGGGGCGGTATATCACGACCATTATGGGGAGATTACATACAGCGTGATAGTGCCGGCGACTGTGTTCCCGAAGAACATTATCGAGTCTTATAGAATTATCTGCGGCTGGCTCGTTAAAGGCCTTGAGCGGGTGGGTATCGCGGCAGAATTCAACCCAATAAACGATATCCTTGCAGGGGGCAAAAAAATTTCAGGGAGCGCTCAGACAAGGCGGGGCGGGATATTGCTTCAGCACGGTACTCTGCTTTATGACCTTGACCTTGCGACCATGTTCAGCGTGCTGAACGTGAGCAAACAGAAGATTACCGATAAGATGATACAGAACGCGGAGGAGCGGGTCACTTGCATCGTAAATCATTGCGATGCCGGGAAAAGGGAGGTCTATGAGGCGCTTGTTGAGGCTTTTACGCAGGGGAAGGATTGGGAGTTCGGCGGGTGGAGCAAAATTGAGATAGATAGAGCTAAAGAGCTTGCCAGTGAAAAATACAGGGGCGATGAGTGGATGTATTTGAGATAATGGTCAGACTATGCAGTTTAATTCATATCTTCTCGAACATATCCTTGGTCGCTCCACATACGGGGCAGACCCAATCATCTGACAGGTCTTCAAAAGCAGTTCCCGGGTTGGCTCTCGGCGGGTCTCCTATTTCGGGATCGTATATGTATCCGCAGACCGTGCATCGGTATTTTTGCATTAACTCACCACGCGATTAACTATTCTTTAATAACAAAAAGGTTCCTGTAATGCCAGGAAGCCAGGGTGAGTCATTCTTTGAAGAATTTCAGGCTCCGGCCAAAAACAACAATCCAAAGAATATAAATAAAGCCCCTGCGCCCAGTTTTATTTTTGATAATGGTGCTATTTCGCACAGCTTTTTCCCAAGAATAATTCCCAGCAGGCTTACGGATGCGAGGGCAAGGACAGCTCCGATGAAAACCAGATACGGTGAATCGTATTTTGCCGAGAGTGTAATGGCGGAAAGCTGCGTCTTATCCCCCATCTCGGCAAGGGTAATCATGCTGAACGTTGAGAAAAAAGGATTTCTAACCGGAAAGGTCTTGGCTTCATCACATTTATCTCTGGATAAAAAGATCCATATCCCAAAAGCCACGAACAGGAGACCTGCTGCCATCCTTATCATTTCAGGATTCACGATTTGATATAATGCTTTTCCAAAGATTACCCCAAGCCCTGTCACAAATATGAAAGCAAGCATAACTGCGGAGAAAACTTTTACTCTGTCGTATCCTGCAGATAATGCGATCACCGTGAGCTGGGTTTTATCGCCGAACTCCGCGAGCGCGATGAGACCGAAGGTTGTCAGAAGAGGGGTTATGTCCATAAAATTTGTTTCTTTTCTTTATGCAGGGGCCATTCTCAGGGAGCTCCCAAGTATCTTTGCACGCATGGGCTTTCTTGTAATTCTTGTCACCACCGCATTTTCATAATGAGAAGCCAGCGCCCATGCATTTTCCAGCGAGTCTTCTGCTCCGAGGAATTTACCGTCTGCAATGACCACGCACTTGCCGGAGAACCGCTTTTCCAACTGCTTTTTCATTTTTTTGTAGGTTATGTCGTTTTCCGCCTGCTTTTCAGATGCTTCTTCTGAACGCGATACCCATGCGCTGATGGCTTCCTCGAAGGCTTTGCTCAGGCTTACGCTTCTTTTCGCAGCGGCGCTTTTGAAAAGCCTGTACAGCTTTTCATTGACGTTTCGCAGGTGGACGTTTATTGGCATGTAGGTAAAGATGGTTGATTAGTTGATATAACTTATATTTGTTCCTCTTTATCGATAGATACGTTATATCTGATAAAATACACAGATAGCAAATTATGAATAGTAACGTAGAATTGCAATCAGTATTCCATGAAGCATTCAATAGGCTTAAAAAGTCCTATGAGGTGAGGTATCGTTTTAGCCAGATTGATGAAATTTCGCCAAATGAAAGGGCTTTAAGGAATGCTATCTCAAAACTGCCATGTGCTGTAAAATGTATAGAACTAAAAATCGACCCAAGCATTTACAAGAATGTAAAAGATGAAGCTTGCTACTTGATAAAATATGATTTTACTAAATTTGGAGATAACCCCGTGGAATTCATGGGACAATTTGATGTAGAAAATAGAGTATCATTGGTTCAAGTTCTACAAGAAAAATTTGGATTGAATAAGAATGAGTCGGAGCGCGTTTCAGACCTACCTAAGGAATTTAATATGGTTGGAATTTCATTTGATGATTTCTCTCGTTCTTATATACAACTTACACCGTTTGATATTTTGAAAAGACCAGATGAGTTTGCTAACAGCTTAAGTGTTATTTTCCTAATTCTAGAAGACACTTTAATAAAACTATTTAAAAATGAAAATGAGATTGATTTTAAAACTCTCTACGGTCTCAAAAGAGATAACATCCTGCCGTTTTTAGAAGTTGTAGCTAAAGATAAGATTTTCGAACATTTTGTTAAGTACAAAGACGGTAAACCTTCCAAGCTGACTCTCGAAGACCTTCAGTCACATGTCGCTGACATCCAATTGATTCCAACAGTTCCAGAATCTGTTAGGAGAGTTTTCAGCTGCGCTAAATATCTGTATATATTCGGCTACTTTAGGTACTGCTTTTTCACAGTCTCAAACCATTATGTATACTTGGCTTTAGAATCGGCTATTAAGAATAAATACAATGAGTGGCTTGGTGGCAGAGCTATTTTGACTAATAAGAAGGAAGAATCAATTGAAATTGACCCTCCAACATACAGAAAAATTCAAGAATTTGGTTTCAAGAAGAAAAAGAACTGGAGTTGCGAACAGATAAGAGTCAATGGAGATAAATTTCCTTGTTCAATGAACGAACTTCTCGACTGGCTTGTAAATAAAGAAATTATTACAAAACTGGATAAAAATATGTTTGAATTTGGAATTAGTTATCGAGATAGCTTATCACATCTCGAAGTTGCACCAATATTACACCCAAGTGCCCGTGCTTTAGAAGTAGTTGCCCAAGATATAAACAAGCTTTATCACAAACAATCAAAACCTTCTGCATGATATTCATAAGTTCCATTCATTATTATGCATTATAGGTAATTCCGGAGGCAGAAAATTATTTCCTTCTCTCAAACTGCAGCAGATACAAATCAGGTCTCGGCATCTTCCCCTCACCTCGTGCAAAATCTGGATAGCACCTTGTACAGAGCGTGCGCCAGTTGAGCGAAGCCACAATCGAACTTCCCGGCACGATGCGCGCGAATGTCGCCGTTGGTTTAACTTCAAGGTTTGCCGCCATTTCCCGCAGATATGGCAAAAGCTGCGGCTCGAACACCTCAAGGTCGTCCACCTCAAGCCCTCTTGTGTTCGCGGTTATCCCGGCACACCCACAGGGCAGCGCAAACATATCAAGCTCTATCAAAAGTATGGGCCTGCCGATCAATTTCCTCAATTTCTCTTCAAACATAGCTCTGTTTTTCAAAAGTTCCGATGTACTCATGCTTTCACCGCGAATGTTTCCCAGGGTGTAAGGGTTTCAAGCTCTGTCCCACCTTTATCATATACCTGTGTGACCTTCTTTGTAAGAACTTTGCAATAGCCGCATTTATTGCATACTTTTTTGCAGGTTTTCCACTGCTTCTCTAAGACCCCATCAAGGCTTTTATTGGGTATGTAGAACAGGTCTTTTAAATCCTTGGGACAGTCCAGCAAATCCATCAGGTTCCCATCATAACTTTCGCTATGATATGCATTCACGCAGTTCAGGATCCACTCCACAAAATGGGTTCTCCCTCCTATCTTGTAAACGTCAGTAATATCCCTGTAAAGCTTGATATCTTCCGGTCTGATCCAGGGGGATTTGATTATCAGTTCAGGGTTTGTGATCCTCAATTCCAGGCATTTATAGTAATAGTAATCATCCAGCACATTTGGCCGCGGCTCTGGACCGAAAGCATGCGAAAAGAAATTAAAGTGGGCATATCTGAAGGGACAGCGGTAAAGGCATCCCTCATTCACAAGAAGTTTTAATTCGCAATCCACAGAATCCCGGATGGCGTGGAGCACATCGAAATGCCTGTTAACATTTGAATCTATGACTATCGATTTTGCTCCAAGGTCCTCATAAAATTCAGCTTTCTGCGGTGAATCAACGAAAGCAAGTACCGAGACCACCACATCAACATCGAAATCCCTTGAAATCGTCTCCACGAGATAAGGATCAGCAACAACTATTGAGTCAATCCCGATATCCACCAATTTCTCAACATACCAGTGATTTATCCTGAAACCTTCAGGCGTGAGCTGGCGTCCGCCCATGCAGCTTGAGTTCAATACCAGTTCCATTTTGACCCCGTGTTTGTGTGCGTATTCGGTCTGAGCCCTGATATCCTCGAGCTGGGGCGAGGCAAGGTTGCTTCGTCCCGTTCCTATGTAATCAGAAGATCCCGCCATGAATATGGAATATATCTTGTCTTTTTCTTTCAATAGCTCTTTTAGGCTGCTGATGTGCCCGGGCGAGGGAACAAATAGCTTCATGATTTCCCTGTTATTTGCAATCCTGATAAATGTTTTGCAGGAAAGCGAACAATATAACTAAGATGAACTAAGAAAAATTAAGCCAAAAAATCCTTTATGAAAAAGATAGAAAAGGTTTCCGGTTTTGACCGGAATAACCTATCTTTTGCCCATTTTGAAAGACAGTTCCTCAACCGGTCCTCGTGAAATACCAGAGCAGGATCAATATTATTATCAGGATAACTACGATCCAGATATAATTGGTGCCCTTCTCTTCCTTCTTTGTCTCCGCTTTCGGTGGTTCCACTTTAACAACCGGCTTCGGCCTTGGAGGCTCCACCTTTGGCCTTACTATCTCGGGTTCCGGCGGCGCCTCCACCACAACTTCCTTCACTTTTCCCGATACGAACGGGCTCTCAACGCCTGTCAGCACTGCCATTACCCTGACCGCACCTGTCAGCGTGTTGTCCACTTTCGCGCCCCAGATGATCCTCTTGGTATTGGGCACTTTGTCCATTATCAGTTCGCCCGCGACTGCGACCTCTTCCAATGTCAGGTCTTCGCCGCCCACGATGTGCACTAGCACGCCATAGCTTTCGGATATATCCTGGACATCAAGCAACGGTGTGCTGATAGCCTGCGCAACTGCTTTCTCAACCCTGTTCTGCCCGTCTGCTTCGCCTATCCCTATAGATGATACCCCGCCACGTTCCATTACTGCACGAAGATCTGCATAGTCAAGGTTAACAAGGCTTGGCTGTGTGATTGTGTCCGTAAGATTCTTTACAAAAGCTCCCACAAGTGCGTTCGCAACATTGAGTGCCTCTTTTAATGGGAGGTTTCCTGCTACTTCTCTTAATTTCGAGTTATCTATTATAACTACCGAATCGCAGGATTTGGCCAGAAGTTCAATGGCTTCTCTTGCTTTCTCTCTTCTTGCCATCTCAATAGTGAATGGAATTGTCACGCATCCTATTGTCAGAGCCCCCAGTTCGCGTGTGATTTCAGCAGCTACCGGCATGGCGCCTGTACCTGTACCACCGCCCAATCCTGCTACAAGGAATACAAGATTTGCACCTTCTAGCTCAGCTTTTAATTCATTAACATTTTCTCTCGTCGCCTGGGCTCCCATTTCGGGAAAGCCCCCGCATCCATGTCCTTTGCACAGTTTTTCTCCAAGAAGAACCAATTTGTCTGCTTTCTGGACATAAAGATGGTTAACATCCGTATTGGCTGCAATAATCCTGCCGCCAGTTATTCCTTTTTCTGCGATCCATGTCGTAATATTACAACCAGCACCACCAAGCCCGACTACAGCAACAGATGGTTTTGCTGTTTTTGCAAATGCTTTTAAATCTGTGACCATTTTAAGCCTCCTTCGCGAAATTACGGCTTATGTATTTTAATAGTTGTTTTGCTATATAGTTTTTTTCAAGTCTTCATGACTACATTCCAAATTTTTTCATCATTTTTTGTAAATTAAATTTGTTGCCCATCATGCCTCTTAAGGCTTTTTGCATTGTTTTATGATATTTCAGAAGTTCTCGTACCTCCTCGTATTTCGTACCCGAACCGCGGGCTATCCGTATGATCCGGGAACTGTTAATATGTTTTGGTTCCTCAAGTTCCTTATCGGTCATTGAGTCCATTATATACTTGTATCTTTTCATTTTTTCTTGAGTCACATTATACATGTCTTCGGTCACATTTACCCCTAGCTTGCCCATTGGAAGCATTTGCATTACCTGTTTTAAAGGACCCATCTTGTTCACTGCTTCCATTTGTTTATACATATCCATCAGGGTAAATCTCCCCTTGAGCATCTTTTCCACATCCAAGTCCTCACTTTTCAGGGTCTCTTCTGCTCTCTCGATAAGTGATTTGATATCACCCATTCCAAGAAGCCGTGAAATGAACCTGTCCGCTTCGAACTTTTCGAGGTCTTCCGATGTCTCACCTATCCCGATAAAAGCAATTGCGGAATCGGTCTCCGAGACCGCGGACATTGCACCGCCTCCTTTAGCTGTGCCGTCGAGTTTTGTTATGACCACGCCTGTTATTCCGATAGACTTGTTAAATGCTGCCGCCTGGTCGCTTGCAAGCTGCCCCATGGCAGCATCGATAACCAGGAGCTTATGGTCTGGCTTTGCAATATTGTGGATCTCCTCCATTTCTTTTATCAAATCTTTCTCAAGGGCGTGCCTTCCTGCCGTATCTATTATTTTGACATCAAATTTCTCAATAGCCTTCAACCCTCGCTGCGTTATAGCTATAGCATCCTTGACATCCTTTTCTCCGTAAAAAAAGATTCCCATACGGTCGCACAATGTTTTTAGCTGGTCGTATGCTCCCGGTCTGAACGTATCAGCACAGACCACAGCCGTCCTTAATCCTTTCCTCTGAAAATACCTGGCGAGTTTCGCTGTGGTTGTTGTTTTTCCGCTTCCCTGCAGGCCCACCATCATTATAGTCTGCGGGGCAAGCTTTACATTTGATGTTTTGCCGAGGATGTTGATCAATTCCTGATAAACGATACGAATGACATGCTCCCTGGGGTTCATTCCGCTTGGTGGCTCTTCTTTCAGAGATCGCTGCTTTATCTTCTGGGATAATGTCATCACGAGCCTGACATTCACATCGGCCTGGAGCAACGCGCGCTGGATATCCTTGACCGCCTCGTCCACTATCTTCTCATCAATCCTGCCCGCTCCGACAAGTTTTTTCAATGCGCCCTGAAGGGAATCGCCCAGTTTATCCAGTACCATACAGTCTGCTGTCCTTGATATTCGTGCTCTAGTATGGAATAGAAGGATATATATTTATTCCAATGGTAGTTGAAGGGGTATGAGCATAGAGTTTACAGGAATTAATAAGGAAACCGCAGCCGGGGAAATCAAGAGTTTTCTTGATTCTTGTCCTGATGATACAATGTTCAAGATGGTTATAAACTCAAAACGGGGAAATCTAAGGATCAAAGTCAGAAGTGCCAAGAAAAGCCGATTAAAAAAAATTTTCGGGAGATTCCGAAGGAAAAAATCAAATGTGTAAGATGTCAATGGCGATATCCCCGAGGGCGTAAATGATAAGCGCTAGAAGTATAATGATAACGGCCAAATGTATCTGTTTACTTTGATTATAGAAGGCCGTCTCAACTATAGTAATTAATATCAGGAGTGAAACGCCCAGGATGAGACCAATACCAAAACGCAGGGCAATATCATATAATACCTGATACATGCCAAGTAATTGAAATGGTATTATTTAATTCTATTCAATCGCTTGACAAAAACTATTCAAACAAATAAACCAACTATACTGCATGAATAATGAGATAATTATAGGCATTAGCGGTGCCTCGGGAGTACAGTATGGCATAAGACTTCTTGAAGTTCTAAAAGACATGAAAGAATTTGAGACGCATCTGGTCATCTCAGAATCTGCAAAAAAACTCATTCAGATCGAAACTGATTTTTCAATGCAAGAGGTAGAGAAATTGAGCAATAATGTTTACGACGATGATGATTTTACTGCCCCCATAGCGAGCGGCTCTCACAGGTCAAGAGGCATGATAGTGGCGCCGTGCAGCACGAAGACTCTGGCTTCGATAGCGATCGGGATGTCTGATACGCTGATATCAAGGGCAGCCGATGTGTGCCTGAAAGAAAAACATCCTCTTGTACTGATGGTAAGGGAAACACCCCTCAATTTGATCCATATCGAGAACATGGGAAGGGCGGCAAAAGCGGGGGCATCAATCCTTGCAGCTTGTCCGGCATTTTATCCAAAACCTAAGTCTATTGATGATATCATTGATTTCATGGCGGGTCGTGCCCTGGATCTCCTGGCAATCGAGCATAACCTGTACAGACGGTGGCGTGAATGAGTTTCAGGGGATTCATAGAGCAGCTGAGATCGGAAGAGAAAATTACGGAGGTCAGTAAACCCCTCTCCCCGCACTTTGAGGTTTCGGCCTCAGTCGGGAAGGAGCCGACCCTGTTTACCAATGTCAATGGCTCAAAGGTCATAATGAATCTTCTCGGTTCAAGGGAATTGCTTGCGAACGCACTGGGTGTTTCCCCCGAGAATATAATAAGATACCTTTCTTCACGCGATATGGATGGAAAAATAAAGATTGTTCATGATTCGCCTGCAAGAGAGGTTGTAGAAGAACCCGACCTCTCGAAGCTTCCCATACTTACCCATTTTGAAGGTGACGGGGCCCCTTACATCACCTCCGGTGTCATTGTTTCCGAATACGATGGAGTGATGAATGCCTCCATCCACAGGTTAAGGGTTATAGGTAAGGACAAACTCGCCGCGCGCCTTGTTGAATTTCGCCATACCTACAACCTTTACAGGAAAGCATCTGAGAAGGGCGAAGCGCTTCCAGTCGCCATCGTCATAGGCATCGATCCAGTGACTTTGTTCGCGGTCTCAACGCGCGTGCCGGAGGGAAAGGAATTCAATTACGCCTCAGCCCTCTCGGGCAGACCTATCGAGTTATTTAAGTGCGAGAACGGCATCAAAGTGCCTCACGCCGAGATCGTGCTCGAAGGATATATACATCCTACTGAACTTGCGGATGAAGGACCGTTTGTAGATATCAGCGGTACCTTTGATATCATCAGGAAACAGCCCGTCATCTATCTCACAAAAATGATGTGCAGACATGATCCCATTTATCATGCTCTCCTGCCTGCAGGAGGCGAGCATCATATTCTCATGGGGGTTCCTTATGAGCCTTTGATATACTCAGAAATAAAAAAAGTGTCTGATGTCAGGAACGTGGTCCTCACCCCGGGAGGATGCTGCTATTTCCATGCAGCCGTGCAGATCCATAAGAACAATGACGAAGAGGCAAAGAAAGCCATTGATGCCGCGTTCGCGGTTCACAAGAGCTTAAAACACGTTGTTGTGGTGGATGATGACATTGATATTTTCGACCCTAATGATATCGAGTTCGCGATCGCGACCCGCGTTAAGGGCGATGAGGACATATACATTTACCCCGAAGTGAGGGGAAGCACGCTTGATCCACGTTCAGAAAACGGCATCGGGACAAAGGTAGGTATAGATGCCACGATGGATCTGAGCAAGAAGTGGAAGTTCGAGAGGGCGAAGAGGCCGGAGATAAAAAGCATATGAACACTGTCTAAAAAGACCAAACTGAAAAGAAAAGAGAAAGATAAAGTTCATGATGTGAAAAAATGCCAAATGAAAAAGAAAACAAACCAAAAGGAAAATTTTTGTTATATTATTCTCCTTCAAACTGGTCTTCGTTAACACGATTTCGTGTTTTTAATAATGATGAATATTCAATTAGTTATCAGACATTTTCATTACTGCATTCAATCGAATCACGCTTTGAAAAGATAGATCTTTTGTGGAAGCACTTTAACGAGATTGGAAAAATTCAGCTTGAAGAAAAGGAAATCTTAGAAAGGGAAGGATTTGTTAATCCAGTACATTCGAAATTGATGACAGCTATTTTTGAAGCAATTCTGAATGAATTTTATAGTATTAATGATCATATCGCAAAAATCCTCATGAACATCTTCCCAAAGAAAAATTTGCCTGAAACAATGTCTAAATTAATCGCAAGAGTTGAAACTTATGCTCTCCCAGGACCATTAACCAGAATTATAATGAGTTATACCACCTATAAATCTTTGAATGACATAAGAACCGAATCGTGTCATTTTTCATCTGGATTAAGAGTGCCTGGCGATACCATTTGTTACTTTAGTGATAAATCTGGATACACAACAAAATCAAACGGCAATGCCATTCTAATAGATGATGTGGTAAAATTCCACGGTAACCATTTGAAAGAAACTGGTTTATTCGTCGATAGAATTTTTACTTACTTGGAATCAACTTTGACAAATAATAATCAATCTATAAAAATCTGTGGGATATATGGAAGCTTATTATACCAGCGTTTAGAAGTTATATGGATTGGAAAACAGGACAAGAAGGAATATGTAAACCAATTTGGGAAGTAAACACTAACGCAGATGATGTCCTCTGGTGAAAAATTGCAAAGCACATAACAATTATCTTCGCGAAAACAGGATGGATCAGACACAATAGAATGATTTTCCTATGGAAATGGAAATTAAAATGTTAACTTATAAAAATATCTTATCAAAACTCGAAGAAAATAAAGCCAAAATTAAAAAATACGGCGTAAAAAGAATCGGATTATTCGGTTCATACATCAAAAACGAACAAAAACCCACAAGTGATATAGACATCCTTGTAGAATTTGAAATAGGCAAAACAACATTTGACAATTACATGGACTTAAAATTCTTCTTAGAAGACCTGTTCAAATGCAAGGTTGATCTCGTGATGCATGATGCAATCAAACCGGATTTAAAGCCATATATTCTCGGGAGCGTGAAATATGCAGCGCACGTATGAGGCATATCTTAAAGATATTCTTGAGGCGATCCGTAAAATTGAAAAATATACCCAGAATATGTCTTATGAGGACTTCCTTAAAGATGAATTAATACAGGATGGCGTTTTGAAAAATCTGGAAGTAATTGGTGAGGCTGTCAAGAATATTCCTGATGAGATTAAGCATAAAAAACAGGACATCGAATGGAAAAAGATAGCTGGATTAAGAGATATTCTAACGCATGAATATTTTGGAATAAATTTTGAGATCGTATGGGATGTAACAACAAACAAGCTTCCAGATTTGAAAAATAATACTCAGGCACTTCTTTTTGAAATGAAAATCGGCAGATGAAATGTTGAAAATGTTCATAATCAATCTCTTAATGGGAGAACGTACGAAAAAACCAATTATATTCGATCCGAATTACCCAAAATATAGGCTGGAGGTTTAGATGTACCTCACGACTGACGAAGAAAAGCTTCTCGATGGAGAGCACGGCCCCACATACCAGAAGGCCATTGAGATTCTCGCGGCACTCGGCAATATTTACGGCGCGGACAGGCTTATCCCCATTAAAAGCGCACAGATCGCCGGTGTTTCGTACAAGACCATAGGCGACGCAGGTCTTGAGTGGATATCGGATTTGAAGGGAAAAGTCGCCGTGCCTTCGATCCTGAATCCTGCCGGGATGGATCTGGAATGCTGGAAAGAGATGGGTATAAGCGAGGACTTTGCAGAAAAGCAAGAGGAAATTATCAGGGCTTATGAGGCGCTCGGGGTTAGAACCGAATGCTCCTGCACCCCATATCAAATCTTTGATAACCTTGCATCATTTGGCGACCACGTGGCATGGAGTGAATCCTCGGCTATCTCATACGCCAATTCCGTTATCGGGGCGCGCACCAACAGGGAAGGGGGACCGAGTGCGCTTTCTGCAGCGTTGATAGGGAAGACGCCGAATTACGGTTTTCACCTGGACGAGAATAGAAAACCAGATGTTTTGATCAGGGTGAAGGCAAGCCTTCATGATTCGGATTACGGAGCCCTGGGCTATATCATCGGCGAGATGGTCGCAGATAAAGTACCGCTCTTCGAACTCGTATCCCACCCAACAAAAGATGAGCTTAAATCCCTTGGGGCTGCGATGGCAGCCTCCGGTTCCGTGGCAATATACCATGTTAAGGGGGTGACACCAGAGGCCGGCAAGTACGGGTCTCCCGGCGAGAGTATCGTTATCGAGGAAAGACAGATTAAAGAGGTCTATTCATCCGGCAATCCGGATTTGATAGCCTTCGGATGCCCCCACAGCAGTATTGAAGAGCTTGAGCGTCTAGAAAGTCTCTTGAACGGGAAAAAAGTGAAAAAAGAGGTATGGATCTGCACCTCGCGCGCAATGAAGAAAAGGCATCCGGAATTGATAAAGCGCCTTGAGAAAAGCGGTGCAAAGGTTTTTTGCGATACCTGCATGGTCGTCTCTCCCGCAAGTGAAAGGTTCAAATGCATTATGGTAAATTCGGGAAAGGCACTTAAGTATGTGCCTAATCTTTGCGGCGTTAAGAGTATGCTGGCAAGTACCGAAGATTGTATAGCTGCGGCGCTGAAAGATTAAGGCAGCACTACGAAGATTGTGAGATATCATCAGGTATCGAGAAGAATGCTACAGTCTGAGGATTGCCGGACGAATCGAATGGCAACGAAATTTCTCTGAAAAACGGGAAAAGGCTTGCGAGCATGATCACGAACCCGGCCACAATTCCTATTATGGACAGAATAACAGCGTTGATCATGTTGTTAAAAATGGATTTGTCGGCTAACGCATCTGAAATATCTTTAACCGCCACAAGGACGAGGATAAATCCGGCTACACTGAAGATAATACCCGCATACGGAACTATAAACAGTAGAATAAGTATAGAACCTATGCCGCCTAGATTCTTGGCCTGGGACAGAGATTTCATTCCACGTCACTCTATTAAAATAAATTGTTATCAATCTGCTTTAAGGGTTTCGTTCATTCTTAAATTTTGAAAAATTATATTTAAATTACCGTTATGACAGCGAAGTTTTGGATAAATTATTAAGCTTTCAGATTATCCAGAGTGGTATATGAACACCAGGGATTTAAAATTTGAAGACGGTCTGATCACAGCAATTGCCCAGGATTATGAGACAGGCGAGGTTCTCATGGTAGCGTACATGGATGAAGAGGCGCTCAACAAGACCATAGAGACAAAAAGAGCATTCTACTGGAGCAGATCCAGGCGCAAACTCTGGAAGAAAGGAGAGAGTTCTGGTCATGAACAGATCGTGCATGAAATACTGATAGATTGCGATGCAGATGCGGTTCTTCTTAAAGTGGAGCAGATTGGCGGCGCGTGCCATACAGGCTACAGGTCGTGTTTCTACAGGACGATCGAAGGTAAGGTAATTGGTGAAAAATTATTTGATCCTGATGAGGTTTACGGAAAATAATGAGAAAGAAAAACAATATTTATTGTTGAAAGGAGGGATGGGCAGGCATGGGATGGGAGATCAGTATCTTAAAAATATGGAAACGCTGTCCATTATCCAGCTATCCACGGTTTTCGAAATTTTTTAAAATCTTATCCAACGGCCCGGGCAAGAATTTATATACAAATAGATTGTTCTTAGGTCCTGTCAGTTGGCTTATTAAGTAACTAATAGAGCCTGGGATTATCCCGTGTCTGTGTGTGCTTTTTTTAGTTGATTGATTAAATGAACAGAGGAAATAAATTGTTTACAGAAGAAGATAAAAATGCTCCAGTCTCTACAGGTGGAGTCCACGACGTCACAATCGAGGGCATCGCCAGAGAAGGAGATGGTATCGCGCGCATCCAGGGCTTTGTGATTTTTGTGCCCGGCACGAAAGTTGGCGACAAAGTCAAGATCAAAATTGAGCGTGTAATGCGAAAATTCGCAATCGCAGCGCTTGATGAAGCGAATTAAAGGAACTAAGGAGATATATAAATATGGGCGACGATAGAAGAGGCGGCTTCCGAGGCGGAAGAGGCGGCGGTTTCAGGCCAAGCGGTCCAAGAGAGATGCACAAAGCAACTTGCGCAGACTGCGGTCAGGAAACTGAAGTACCTTTCCAGCCATCCG
>JAPZAR010000033.1 GCA_027460535.1 Candidatus Methanoperedens sp. | reverse complement strand
AGGAGTTACTGGAGAATGTCTACACTGTTAACATCCATCATGGAGATAAGCTGTTAAAAAGAACGAGTTCTGTGACTGAAGAGCAGAAAAAAATTATGGATGTTTTTGGCTGTTGTCATAACCAAGGGTAAAAGTTGGGCAATTGAAGCAACTCTCACAGCTTCAAGCCCAAGGGGTGATAAGCGCTGCGGTGTTGTCTGGCATACACAGGGTTCGGGTAAAAGCCTTACAATGGCTTTTTACACTGGAAAACTTGTCTTAGCTTTGGACAACCCTACGATTGTTGTACTAACGGACAGGAATGATCTGGACGACCAGTTATTTGGCACTTTCAGCCGCTGCCATGAATTGCTGAGACAAAAACCAGTCCAGGCAGCTTCAAGAAGCGAATTAAAGGAACTCCTCACGGTCGCTTCGGGCGGCGTAGTATTTACAACGATACAGAAATTCTTCCCTGAAGAGAAAGGGGATAGATACCCCCTGCTCTCTGAAAGAAGGAATATCATCGTAATAGCAGACGAGGCGCACAGAAGCCAATATGATTTTATTGACGGCTTTGCCAGACACATAAGGGATGCACTGCCCAATGCCTCCTTTATCGGCTTCACCGGGACGCCAATAGAAAAATCAGATAGAAGCACTCCTGCCGTTTTTGGAAATTATATTGATGTTTATGACATAGAGCAGGCAGTAGAAGATGGCGCCACCGTGAGGATCTATTACGAAAGCAGACTGGCAAAACTTGAATTAAAGCCGGAGGAGCGTCCGAAGATTGATCCCGAATTTGAAGACGTCACAGAAGGCGAGGAAGTAGAAAAGAAAGAGAAGCTGAAAAGCAAATGGGCAAGGCTTGAAGCTATAGTCGGGAGCGAAAAACGCTTAAAACAAATCGCTCAGGATATTGTAGATCATTTTGAGAAGCGTCTTGAAGTACTTGATGGAAAAGGCATGATCGTCTGTATGAGCCGGCGCATCTGCATTGATCTCCACAATGAGATCGTTAAATTGAGACCGGAATGGTATCATCGGGACGACGACGGAGGAATTATCAAGGTTATCATGACAGGTTCAGCAAGCGACGATGTGAGCTGGCAGGAGCATATCCGGACTAAACCGCGACGCAGGGTTCTTGGAGATCGCATGAAAGACCCTGGCGACCCT
Source organism: Candidatus Methanoperedens sp. (assembly GCA_027460535.1). Classification (NCBI taxonomy): domain Archaea; kingdom Methanobacteriati; phylum Methanobacteriota; class Methanomicrobia; order Methanosarcinales; family Candidatus Methanoperedentaceae; genus Candidatus Methanoperedens; species Candidatus Methanoperedens sp. The sequence continues at coordinate 6,195 of JAPZAR010000033.1, read as the reverse complement.
CTTAGAATTGCTATCGTGCGGGACATGTGGCTGACAGGATTTGATGCGCCAAGTCTGCATACTATGTATATCGACAAACCAATGCGAAGCCATGGATTGATGCAGGCAATCGCAAGGGTGAATCGTGTTTTTAAGGATAAAAAAGGAGGACTCGTCGTTGATTATCTGGGAATAGCAGATGAGTTAAAGAAAGCATTATCTGACTATACCGAAAGTGGTGGCAGGGGTAAAACTGTACTTGATAAAGAGGAAGCGGTTGCATTAATGCTTGAAAAATATGAACTTGTGGCAGAACTATTCCATGGATTTGATTATGAAAGATTCTTCACGGCGCTGCCGAGGGATAAGATGTCTATTATTCCAGCGGCTATGGAGCATGTACTAAACCAGGAAAATGGTAAAGAGAGATATCTTGAGTATGTAACCAGATTATCGCAGGCATTCGCCCTTGCAGTACCGCACGAGGAAGCTTTAAAGATTAGAGATGATGTTGGATTTTTCCATGTAGTAAGATCAGTGCTTGCGAAAACCACGATAATAGCGGGTAAACCGCAGGAAGAACTGGATTCCGCTATCAGGCAGATTATATCTAAGGCAATTGTTTTAGATAAAGTGATAGATATCTTTGATTCTGTTGGATTGAAAAAACCCGACATCTCAATACTTTCGGACGAATTTTTAGCTGAAGTTAAAAGAATGCCCCACAAGAATCTTGCATTTGAATTGCTCAGAAAGCTTTTGAATGATGAAATAAAAACAAGGTCAAAAAAGAATCTGATGCAGGGTAAGTCTTTTGCAGATATGTTGGAAAAAGCGATCAAAAGATACCAGAATAAGAGTATAGAGACTGCGCAAGTTATTGAAGAATTAATAGAACTGGCAAAAGAGATGCGCGAGGCAAAACTCAGGGGAGAAAAATTAAATTTAAATGAAGAGGAACTTGCTTTCTACGATGCTCTGGAAGTAAATGATAGCGCTGTTAAAGTTCTGGGTGATGAAAAATTAACAATTATTGCACGTGAACTTGTTGATACAGTTCGTAAGAATGTAACGATCGATTGGACTTTAAAAGAAAGTGTCCAGGCAAAACTTAGAGTTATGGTAAAGAGGATATTGAAGAAGCATGGTTATCCTCCAGATAAGCAGAAGAAGGCAACAGAGACAGTGTTGGAACAGGCAAAATTAATATGTAAAGACCTGGCTGAAGTGTGAATGTTTAACCATATGATAAACTCTTATCGTCCCATCGCCGCCTGCCCCGCGCCGTGTCCTTCATCGCCAGCGCTATCCCCTCTCAACCGGAGTTCGTATCAGTCCGCTGTTGATTCTGAGTAAACCCGCCATCTCATAGACCGTGAGGCTGCTTCGGGAACATATCGGCGCCGCGAGATTAATATTTTTGAAGTGATATATGTCTACTGGCAACCACTGAACTTATAACAGATTGAGCAAGTATAAGTAAAATTAAAAATTCAGGAATAAAATGACTCCAAAAGTTCTCGTTCTCACGGGCTACGGCATAAACTGCGATATGGAGCTTGCCCACGCTTTCCGACTTGCTGGGGCCGATGCAGAGAGAGTGCATCTTTCAGACCTGATCAACGGTTCAAAGGAACTTTCAGATTTCCACATTCTTGCTCTCCCCGGGGGTTTTTCTTTCGGGGATGACATAGCCTCGGGAAAAGTCCTTGCAAACATGATCAAGTATAATCTGGGAGAACAGCTTGGGCAATTCATAGATTCCGGAAAATTGATCATTGGCATCTGCAACGGCTTCCAGGCGATGGTAAAGATGGGACTGCTGCCCGCGTTCGATGGGGACTACGTTACGCAGGACGTGACGCTCACGTTCAATGATTCGGGAAGATTTGAGGACAGATGGGTTCACCTCAAGGGAAATCCGGAGGCAAAATGTGTATTCACGAAAGGAGTTGGCAACATCTACCTCCCGGTGCGCCACGGCGAAGGAAAATTCATTGTCAAAAGCCCGCAGGTTCTCGCTAGATTGAGAAAAAATAGCCATGTGGTATTACAATATGTAGACAGAGAGGGGAACTTTGCTGGATATCCCCATAATCCCAATGGCTCTGTGGACAGCATCGCTGCCATATGCGATGAGACAGGCAGGGTTTTCGGGATGATGCCGCATCCCGAAGCCTTCACGCACAGGACGAACCATCCCTCATGGACCCGGGAGGAGCTGCCGGAGGAGGGTGCAGGTGTTGCGATATTCAGGAATGCGGTGGAGTATGCGGAGGAACGGTTGTAAAAACCTTGAATGCGTGATTTTAGAACGCAATTTTCATCCTGCTATCAATTGTCGAAATAATCTGCTGTAACTCCAGTTTTTTTGAATCAAGATTATGTTCAAAAGAAACAAGATGTTTTTTTGATAGTTCTAATTCCTTCTCTTCGAAAGTTATCTTATCCCGCAAAATAGCGATCCTCTCGTTAAAATTCTTTTCCTCCTCCGCTATATTGAGTCTCGATATCTCACTTTTTTTTGCCTCGATATCCTTTACAAGAGCCTGATATTTTTTCTTATAGGGGTCAAACGATGCCTCAACGACCTTTATTTGTTCAAGCATTTTATCCCGTTTATCCGATGCAAGGCTCAGCGCGTCGCTTTCAACGATTTTTTTAAATTCGGCCAGAAATCCGGGATTAACGCATTTCGGGTCCAACAGGCATGAATGAAGACCCTCTTTCACTTCAGGGGCCAGGGTGTATCTACCGCTATCGCTCAGTTGCTTGAGTCTGCCCAGGGCTTTATTCAGGGGCAAAACCTGCACTTTGATCTCTGACTCGATTTTCTCGGCTTTAGTTTCCAGTTCCATAAGTTCATTCCTGTGGTTGAGATATTGTTCCCATTGTTCACTTTCCTTGAGCCCGGCAAGGTCTTTTTGCGCTTCGTCCATATCTTTTTTCAAAATAGAGAATTTTTCATCGCTTTCATTGATTTTTCTTTTCTCTTTTTCAATATCCTTGATCAGATTTCTTATAGTTCGTATTGCATTGGAGGCATTATCAAAAGCATCGATTGTCTTCTTTTTTTCATTTATGGGTTCTATGAGCTGGTTCAGGAGCCTTCCCAGTGCATTGACATCCGCAATAACATCTTTTGACTCCTCCGGGAACACCATTTTGGTATACTGGTAACTTTTCATGATATTCTCGAGGCATACGGTCAGGGTCTGCATGGCATTTTCATGGAAAGCAAGGATAGTTTTGATATCAGCAGCATCGGGAACTGCTATGTTTTCTATAAGCATCCGTATCTGCTTGATCATGTTATCCCGGTTTGTCGCTGCGATTTTCACCAATTTAAGATGAAATCTACCTTCCAGCTCTGCCTGCTCCAGCAAATCGGTGCTTTTCTTGATTTTCCTGAGTGCAGCTTCAATGTCCGAAAAAACCGAGGCTGCATCTTTTTCAACTTCTTGGGAAATTTTCCTGGATTGTGCCTCAAGCCATAAGGGAAGCTCATCGAACTTCTCTTCGGTGGAGGTGTATTCTTTTTTCCCAAAAAGCCTTTCAATCCAGTTCAAATTATATCCTTCATCTTTCTTTTCTGCATGGTGATGCAATATTTGCGGGAGGGTATATCAAGTTTGATGCTTGGAGCAATACTATCAGTATCAATAAATAGTTGCATTTTCAATTAACAACCCGCATGAAACTAACCATCCAGAGATCGGAAGTAAAAGGGACCGTAAACGCCCCGCCCTCAAAAAGCTATACCCACAGGGCTATAGCAATAGCTGCCCTCTCCAAAAAAGTAACTGTAAATTATCCGCTGATCTCAGAAGATACACGGGCCACGATAAGAGCATCGGAAGCATTTGGCGCAAGCATAGAATCAAGGAAAGAGGCACTGCTTGTCAAAGGATTCGATGGGGAATTAAAAATCCCGGACAATGTGATCGATGTTGCTAACTCGGGCACAACTCTTCGCATTATGACCGCGGTGGCCTCGCTCGTGAAGGGCGCCACGGTGCTTACAGGTGATGCGAGTATAAGGACCAGGCCAAATACGCCTCTGCTTAATGCTCTGAACGGTCTCGGCGCTGAGGCGTTCTCCACGCGTAACAACGGCATGGCTCCCATTGTGGTGAGAGGAAGGATGCGGGGAGGACGCGTCTATATCGACGGGTCGATAAGTTCCCAGTTCATATCTGCGCTGCTCATAGCATGCCCTTTCTCAGATAGTGAGACCCAAATATTGATAAAGGGTGAATTGAAATCCCGCCCTTATGTCAATATCACTATCGACATGCTAAAAGGCGCGGGAGCCAAGATAATTACCGATAGTCCAAACTCCTTCACCATTCCGCCGCAACAGGAGTATAATTTGAGCTCTTATAATGTTCCCGGGGATTTTTCCTCGGCTTCATATATGATGGCAGCAGGAGCGCTGTGCGGCGATGTTACCATCAAGAACCTCTTCCCCTCAGAACAGGGTGATTCGGCCTTGATCGAGATACTCGGGAAAATGGGAGCGAATGTCGAGTGGGACGAGAAAAGAGGCGTGGTCAGGGTGAGGAGGGGAGAGCTAACAGGCATTACCGTCGATGTCGGAAAAACGCCGGACCTTGTTCCCACGCTGGCCGTACTGGGGGCAGCGGCGGAAGGAACCATGATAATTGAGAACGCAGAGCATGTGAGATACAAGGAAACCGACAGGCTGCATGCAATGACGGTCGAGCTGAAAAAGATGGGCGTGGACATCACGGAAGAAAAAGACCAGCTTATGATCAGAGGCGGACCTCTAAGAGGCACGGAAGTGCATGGCTGGGACGATCACCGCATCGTGATGGCGCTGGCGGTGGCAGGGATGGTGGCAGGAGACACTGTGATCGATACGGTTGAGTCGGTCAGCATCTCGTACCCGGGCTTCTTTGAGGATTTGAGGAAGATAGGCGCGGTTGTTTCATAAAACGGAAACAAGGATAATGATAATTCATATGTCATCGGTTAAGAGAAAAAATGGGATGGAACACGGATTCCACGGATAACACGGATTGGCACGGATGATAAAATATACGTGGGTATCCGTCAAATCCGTGCCATCCGTGTTCTATTTCAACTAAGGATCGAGAATCATAACTATCTTTCGCATTTCGAAAAACGATATGCATTAAATCAATCAAACTCCTTAACCGATGACCAATGAATGATAATTCAGAGCAATATCTTTGCGACGATCGCGTTCTCTGATCTGATTCATAAGCTAACATCGCATAGCCCGCCAGGTAACCAGAGTGTTCACAAAAATGATTGAAATAGATATTCATAATGCTTCTGCAGCAGGAATCGAATGGCTCAAAAGGCAGAATCCGGTCACAGTTAAAGACCTTTCCAGGTCGATCCAGGCATTATCCCTGTGGAAGGAGAACACAGCTTACCTGATTGAAATACTGTTGTCCCTGAAAAAAGGCGCATTCTGGGAAACGGACAAGACTCTTCTCGATACGGCAAGGGCATGCATCGCGCTGGCAGGATGCGGAATAATTCAATCCGATGCGATAAAGTGGATACAGGAGCAGCAGGAGAAAGATAACTGGAACAATAACGAGATCGATACCTCATATGCATTGATCGCTCTCGGGGATGCAGGAATAAAAAATGAGGCGGGATGCGAATGGCTGGTGAACAATTACGGGGATAAATGGGAGCACGTGGGCACAACATCGCTTACAGGGCAGGCTGGATACTTTCAAAAAGGCTTTTCGGAGGATGGACCCATATCGCCACCAGCAACCTTGCCATACAGGCTTTGATACTGGCAGGGGAGAGAGATATTGAGAAAGAGATCGGCCCCTCTATCAAATGGCTGCTGGAAAAACAGAATCGAGGTAATTGGGGGGATATTACTTCAACATCGCTCTCGTTGATTTCGTTGGGAATGTACCTGGATTGCCTGGAATCGAGCAAGAGGATAAAATAAATAAGAACCCGCCGCACCAGCATTGAATTCGATATGATTGAAAGGAACACTTAGAGTTCACGGAAAAATAACTTATCCAATTTTATTCATAAGACCTGACAACAAATCTGCGTTCATCTGCGTTCGTATATACAACATCCATGCGAGAAATATAAAAACGTTCTTGCACCTACATAAAAGTAGGTCGAGAGGGTAACAAACATTGCGTTTGGGATCCGTTCCCGTAGATTAACCTGTTGCCCTCTCAT
>JAPZAR010000032.1 GCA_027460535.1 Candidatus Methanoperedens sp. | reverse complement strand
GGCAAAACAACAGGTCAGATATATGGTCTGTCAGCACCCTGTTGATTTCCTCGGGCATGCTCCTGTCAAAACTGCGCAATCCAGCTTCCACATGCGCCACCCTTATATGGAGCTTCGCAGCAGCCAGCGCGCCTGCAAGGGTGGAGTTGGTGTCGCCGTAGACCAGAACGATATCCGGCTTTTCCTTTATCATTACCTTTTCTATTTCAATAAGCATCTTCCCTGTCTGCTCGCCATGGCTGCCTGAGCCAATGCCCAGATTGTAATCAGGCTTCGGGATATTAAGCTCCTCAAAAAATATCTCTGACATATCATGGTCGTAGTGCTGCCCCGTGTGAACCAAAATTTCCTCATGTTCTTTTCGCAGTTCTCTTGACAGCGGCGCGCACTTGATGAACTGGGGACGGGCGCCCACTATGGAGATGAGCTTCATGTTCTGCTCTTAGATATAACGCGGGATATATAAATAGGGCGCTTTTGGACATGCGGAGGCTGGTGGTTGCCCCGGTTCTCACAGGGCGCCACAACTATGGAAATATATAGTTCATGTAATCAAATATATCCTAATCCCTGTCAGCAAATCTGCGTTCATCATGCCGAAACCCTGCGGGTTCTCGACTCCGCGCACACGCATGGCGCAGCCATGCGTGGACACGCCCTCCAGAGGCGTGACTCTGGGCGCCTTCATCTGCGGTTTGTTTATTTCTATCGCCAGGAGATTGCCCAGTTTTCGTATCGGTGCGCCGAACTGTAATAAGTTATGTCATATGTTGAACCCAGCCCCCACAATCTTGCTTTTATCCACCCCCAACCAGCACATTCCACCCCTCCAGCGTCCTCAACCATTACGTGTTTTGCATCAGCTTAATGCACGGCACTATCAGATCACATGCCTCTCCCAGTGCTTTGCCTGAATCAGCCATTTTCTCTTTCAGTTTTGACGCTTCACAGCTACCTTGCATTATAGCCATCACCCGAAAGATAACTGTGACAAGATTATGATAGAGCTTCAACAGGATTTTCATTCCTGGATTGCATGGTAATCTTGGTTGTCACTGCAATAAATTCGCTTGCATCCAGTATCTCCATAAGTACAGGTTTTCCCTTTTTGCTGAAATGAACTATAATGGGTCCAACTTCCTCAGCATAGTCTATAGGTTCATCACTTACTTCATACATGAGAATATCTTGTTCACGATTATAACTAATTTTCATATCTTTCTCTCCTGGTAGGATAAAATGTAATAACTTTAATATTATTACTCTCAATTTCACATATAACTCTTATCACATGAATATCATCAACCAGACCTTGAACAATAAGCCGGTCTTTTCTCCCCTTGGTCTTAGTATCGGGATTTTCTATGATATTTTTAACTTGTTTTTCATTTATTTCAAATCCATGTTGTTTTAAGATTTTGAACTTGACCTTAGCATGATCTGTAAATATTATTTTCATATACTATAGACCTTGTTTCTTCAGTATCAGAATTTGAAATATATTGAATCCATTGATCTAAAGATCATTTTAATGTTCCATTGACATCTTGAATCTATTAATATATAAGATTCCCTGCTTTGAAATTTCATCTCGCTCATATTACATATGAAATGTCAGCAATGGAGCTTAAAATCCTTCCGCTCGCTCCTGCGCTGCCGAATATATCCTTCTGCGTTACAGATGGATAACAGCATTTCACTGCCTCTATAATCTTGCCCTTATCCGCCCCCACCAGCACATTCCACCCTCCCTCCAGCGTCTCCACCCACTCCGTATTCTCCCGCAGCGTGATGCACGGCACTCCGAGCACATACGCCTCCTTCTGAATACCTCCTGAATCGGTCAGTATCTTCTTCGCACTTGCCATAAGCTTAAGCATATCCAGATACCCCAGGGGCTTGATCAGCTTCACATTCCCAGGCATCATCAGCCCATATTCCTTCAGACATTTCTCAGTCCTCGGATGCACAGGAAACACCACAACCCCCCCTGCCTCACCCAGCGCCCCCATGATATTCGTCATGTTCTCCCTGCTGGGCAAAACAACAGGTCAGATATATGGTCTGTCAGCACCCTGTTGATTTCCTCGGGCATGCTCCTGTCAAAACTGCGCAATCCAGCTTCCACATGCGCCACCCTTATATGGAGCTTCGCAGCAGCCAGCGCGCCTGCAAGAGTGGAGTTGGTGTCACCGTATACCAGCACCAAGTCCGGTTTTTCTTTCAGAAGCACTTTCTCTATTTCAATAAGCATCTTCCCTGTCTGCTCGCCATGGCTGCCTGAGCCAATGCCCAGATTGTAATCAGGCTTCGGGATATTAAGCTCCTCAAAAAATATCTCTGACATCTCACGGTCATAGTGCTGCCCCGTATGCACCAGCACTTCCTCGTGCTCACTCCGCAGTTCCCGGGAAAGCGGCGCGCACTTGATGAACTGGGGGCGGGCGCCCACGATGGAGATGATTTTCATGTTCTGCTCTTAGATATAACGCGGGATATATAAATAGGGCGCTTTTATTATTCAGGCGATCCTTTTAATTTTCTGATTCACTTTTGGAATTAATATATTTTTCAATAACTTCAAGGAATTCATAAAAATCTTTTGAATCTTCATACAGATAATTGTATGCTCTGGAATCATCCACTCTTCCATACTGATGAACAAGCAGATTTCGAAATCCGATAAGCTCTTCAAGTCTGGATGCCAGCGATTTTGATATTATACCATGCTCGCCAAGCTTTCGTACCGTATCTTTACTGTCGGCAGGTATTCCGAACCCTTCCTCCGATATTATTAAGTTGCAGATATCCAATAAGTTCTCGCTTGCCAACTGGAATGCCCTTTCACATGCCCTTTTCCTCATCCCGCTTTTTAAATAATCCTCTTCATCCGGAGGAATGTATTCCTCAAGCTCTCTCAGGTACCTTTCCAGTTCATCCATTTTTTCAATAAGCCTTTCGCTGTCCAAATCAATCATCCCAACCTTAACCTGACACGCTTCATAACACCTTTATGGTAGTCTTTTTTCATCTTTTGGTATCTGGAGTATTCGAGATCATTTTCCTTTGCAAGGGTCAATATGTAATAGGGGTCTTCCGTGTAAAGCACCTTCCCTTCAAGAAAAACCCGTTTGCGCATATATACAGGCAATTCACCAAACAAGGAGATATCTATGTGTTCTGGTACTGCATTATTAAGGGCAATTCTCTCCTTTAAACTCACATCCACATGCGGCTCCGGTATGATACATAAATCCACATCGCTATCTGTCCTTTCGGTCCTCTTAGCCTGTGAGCCAAAAAGGATAATCGAGTGAACAAATCCAAATTTTTTCAGCCCGGATACTGCCTTTCCAATTTCATCATTGCTGGCTCTAGATACAAGTTTCTTTTTCATCATTCCATCGTCACCTCAAGAAACCAAATATTATATTGTCATCATTATGAACCTTAAATCCTTCCTCGATTTCCTTTAGTATACAGGTCATCAAAAAAAGCATGCCCTTGCTTTAAATAATCGTTGCGCAGCTTCATCCTCCGGTTTTTTCATTAAATACTTTTTATGTTATATTTATATTTAAAGACTGCTAGATTTCTTGGCTCGATGGACTGACATGGATCTTGTTTACAAAGTCCAGAACCTATTCCGAGTCAGGCTTCGGTACATCCGGCTCCTCAAAGAATATATCAGATAATAATATGTCAGATAATTCATGGTCATAATGCTGCCCAGTATGCACAAGTATCTCCTCATGCTCCTTCCGCAGTTCGCGTGATAGCGGCGCGCACTTGATGAACTGAGGGGGAGCCACACGATTGAGATGATTTTCATGTTCTGCTTTTAGATATAACGCGGGATATATAAATAGGGCGCTTTTGAACATGCGGAGGCTTGTGGTTGCGCCTCCCGAGGCGCGACTCGGAGCGTTCATCTGCAGTAAATTGTCGTCCCCATCGCACATAAATTCAAAAATCATAAAAAACCATATCCAATTGGATAAATATATTAAGGTTATTCCGCTTCTGCAAGTTGACCCTGTAGCAATTCATTTGCAAGATAATTGACAGAAACTCCTTTTTTCCTCGCCAATTCCTGAAGCAATTCTGCTGTTCTGGAATCCAATTCTATTAGATAATGTCTTTTCTGAATGTCGACCTTAATTTCCACATCTTCAAATTCATCCAGATAGTCTGCGCTGTTATGGGTATCCCAGAACTCTGCAGCTTCTTCGTATGTTTTAAACTCTTCCGGTATTTTCTTAACTTTTTTTGGCATTGTAGTATTTCCGCTCTTGAACTGTCATATTCTTGCAGATATTATGAGTGCTATCATAGGTGATTTATAAATGAATACTATAAAAAGATACCGCCCTGAATGAGTTCGACCATATGCACCATAAATATCTTCTCCTTTCACTCTACCTCGCTGTGCACGGCGAAATAAACCATTTGAGAGCAAGGCCTCTTCGACTTCTTCACCGGTAACATTATGCTTCACCTCTATCTTTGATTTGAACTTTTCAATCCAGATGATCTCTTTCAACCACATGACATGCCACAGCCTGATTAGAACGGTGTTTCCTTCAGTCGCAGTATTGCCCCGTGTGCATCGGTATCTCCTTATGCTCCCTCCGCAGTTCCCGGGACAGCGGCGCGCACTTGATGAACTGGGGACGGGCGCCCACTATGGAGATGAGCTTCATGTTCTGCTCTTAGATATAACGCGGGATATATAAATAGGGTGCTTTAGGACATGCGGGGGCTGGGGCCAGGGATGACATTGGTTCAATGATGACAATAAGAATTCCTTAAATGCTGCTATAATTATCATTATCGTATATTTAATAAAAAATCATGAGAAAGTTTTATTTTCCTGTAAATTAAACACTATCAATTAGGATAGGACGCTAATGTGCAAATTAAAGATATTCCAGCAAAGTATGGGAATAATAGGAATATTTTTGGTTGTATTTACTTTTGTCGTATTCTCAATTCAGGGCGTTTCAAGCGCATCCCCGAACGATGCCTGTTTCAATGGGGGGTGCCATGTATCCCCAAATCCGCGGCCTATCAACCAGTCTCTTTACAATTCTAATGCCCATAGCATAATTAAGTGTATCGACTGCCATGTGAACTCTACCGATCCTGTCAATGACTCGAATCATGGCATTTTTATCAGGCAGTTAAATGGCAGCAATATTACCGGTCCTCTGACCTCAAGTTATTATTCCCAGAATTTCTCCCTGTGTTACTATTGCCATGCTGAAAAGAATGTCGTGGGCGTTCTGCCGGGATATGTCATGGATATTGATCACAGGAATCCTCCCGTCAATGTCTCAAATATTGGTACTAATTTCATCAATAATCTTTCGGCTGGTTATAGTTTCGGAGGAAATTACCCCACAAATATTCACTGGGATCACCTGGATGATTTCGGGAGTTTACGCTGGGGCGTGGGAGCTCTGTTTGACCTGGACCCCGGTGCGAACTTGACCAATAACAGGTCTTCCCGCGAGTCCTGCCCTGCCTGTCATAATGTCCATGGAACGAACTTTCCCAGAATGACCAGAGAAGACCTGGCAATTACTTATGGTTCTGATGCCATTGGAAACTTTGGATATATTAATAGCTATGAATACAAATTACCGGGCGGGGATGTATTCTGTAATGGATGCCATTCTTACGGCATGTTCTATAAATATTACAGAAATGAAACGAACGTTTTTGAGGATTGTGTATCGTGCCATGTGGATGGTATTTCCGGTGGTTTGCAAGGAAATGTTAATAGAACCGCCTTTAGCCAGGGTATGCATGTCGATATAAACACAACGGATGGAATTGGCCTTGTGAATAATAGCGACTGCTGGGCATGTCACTTTAACAGGGATATGAACAGGAGCAATATCTGGCAGTGCGCTGACTGCCATACGCGCAACGGCACATATGAGGCTCCGCAGGCACCCAGGATTCATTCACATTTGCCTGCTGTTACCAACTATTCCTGTATGGATTGTCATAGTAAAACCATAATAAATCCCGGAGCGGGGATCCCCAATATAACTTCCCACTATGCACTGAGACCCATTGTACCGACGTCGAACTATTGTGATTATTGCCACGGACCGAATGCGAGCTCTCCATTCCCTGCCGTAAATAAGACGATCCCTGAGTTTTCGCATAATGACCCCGACTGGAATGCCGATGCAACATGCAGGACATGCCATACAAATTCCAGCGTATCAGCGGACCCTCTGGCTAATGATATTTCCTCTTTCCATGATATGACAACTGAACTGGGGGATACATTCAATGGAACGGTAAAGGCCGACTGTGTACTTTGCCATATCCAGAAAGCCCCTCAATTTGTATCGGCACCCGATCCCTCACATGACACTACAGGCATGGCCGCTGCGGACTGCTATGAATGCCACGGGCTTGGACTCAATGGTACACAGCCGCAAAAACTCCATAGCGTGACTGAGATCACGACCACCAGATGCATAGCATGTCATTCAAACAGCTCAAGGACATATTATGTAAATATGAGTTTGTTCGGAAAGCATGCGAACGTCAATAATACTGATGGTTTGAATAACCTTACAGATGACGATTGCAGGACGTGCCACTTTGGTTCGGCGAATGGAACAATGAGAATGGTACTGGGGGCAGCGAATCAAAACAATACTTATTTCTGTGACGACTGTCACACGGCCGCGGGTACAGGACCGATCAAACCCACAGACCCCGGTCTGATGAAAAATAATTTAAGGCATGGTTCAGCGGATTGCAAGTGGTGCCATATCGCAGGTGACCCCCTGCCGCGACCATTAAATGGTACATTAAAATACCACCCCAACGGGCCAAAAGGTACGGCCTCTGGAATTAACTGTTTGACCTGCCACCAGAATGCCAATCTCCCTGATCTGCCCTTCCATGCGCCGGGAATAAAAATAGATACGTTACCCAAGCATTCAGTTTTCGGAATACTTGGATGTAAAGGTTGTCACTCGACGAATCTGAGTTTCCCTGTAAATGATAATCATTCGGTACTTTACAAAGATTCAAATACGCCACCCACCATCTCGGGTTTATCGATAACCACACCCGTCGTATCTGGAGTTCCCGCTGGAGTCCAGGCTACCGTGACCGACGACATGTTGCAGATCGCTGCAGCCCAGTATCAGGTAGCCAACGCTTCCGGCGTGATTATTGACTGGACAAATATGACTCCCGTCGGCGGGAGATTCAGCTTATCGATCCAGCCAGTGAACGCCAGCATTGATACTTCAAAGCTCAAGGGCAACTATACCGTCAACGTCAAGGGCATGGCTTCAGCACCAAAGACTGATACGTCTAAGCCATATTATCCACTGAATGGCGATTGGAGCGGTGTTGTAAGTGCGAATTTTACCGTTACATGAGGAAGATAATGCGGAAATCAAAAATACTCCAAAATAAAATCAAAATGAAGGTAATTGTCCTTGGGTTAGCTCTCCTCTTTGTTTTTTTTGTGCCAGGCGTTCTCGGTGCATCTCCGAATGATGCCTGTTTTAATGGGGGGTGTCATGTATCACCAAATCCACGGCCGATCAATCAATCCCTGTACGATTCGAATCCCCACAGCATCATTCAATGTATTGACTGCCATGTGAATTCTACTGATCATAACGACACTAATCATGGTCAATTCATAAGACAATTAAATGGCAGCAACATTACCGGTCCTCTGACCACAGGTTATTATTCACAAAATTTCTCGCTCTGCTATTACTGCCATACTGAAAAAAATGTTGTGGGCGTTCTGCCAGAATTTTTCCAGGACATTGATCACAGGAATCCTCCCATCAATGTATCAACCATAGGTACTAATTTCATTAACCTTCTTCCGGCCGGTTTCCGCAACTACCCGGTCAATATCCACTGGGATCATCTGGATGACTTCGGCAGTTTTAACTGGGATGGAGGTGCCATGTTTGACCTCAATCCGGGTGCCGGTTTGAATAACAGGACCTCTTATCAATCCTGCCCAGCCTGTCATAATGTCCATGGAACAAATTATCCAAAAATGACACGGAGCGACATTGCCATTGCTTATGGTTCGGATGTAAACGGTGTTTACGGGTATATTAACAGCAGTGCATATAAAAACCCGGGGGGCGATGTTTTTTGTAACGGGTGCCACGGCAGCGGCCCAATATATAACTACTACAGGAACGAGACGAACGTCTTTGAGGATTGTATCTCGTGTCATGTGGATGGTATTCCCGGTGGTTTGCAAGGAAATGTTAATAAAACCGCCTTTAGCCAGGGTGTGCATGTCGATATAAACACAACGGATGGAATTGGCCAGGTGAACAACAGCGATTGCTGGACCTGTCACTTTAACAGGGATATGAACAAAAGCAATATCCGGCAGTGCGCTGACTGCCACACAGGGAGCGGTCAGCCCGATGCCCCGCAGGCACCGAAGGTTCGCACGCACTTGCCTGCTGTAACAAATTATTCCTGCCTGGATTGTCACAGTAAAGTCACAGTAAATCCAGGAGCAGGAATCCCCAACGTAACTTCTCACTATGCACAAAGACCCGCAGTTCCAACATCGAAATATTGTGATTATTGCCATGGGCCGAATGCAAGCTCTCCATTCCCTGCTCTGAACAAGACAATTCCCCGGTTCAATCATGATGACCCGGGCTGGAATGGAAATGCCACATGCAGGACATGCCACACAAATTCCAGTGTATCAGCGGATATTCGGGCAAATAATACTTCGTCTTTCCATGAACTCACAACAGAATTAGGAGATGCGTTTGATGGAACTGCAAAAGCCGATTGCGTTCTCTGCCATGTCCAGAAAGCTCCTCAATTTGTATCAGCGCCAAATCCTCCACATGATACAACAGGCATGGTCACTGCGGACTGCTCTGGCTGCCACGGAGTCAATGTCCCGGGTACACAGGCGCAGAAACTTCATGATCCCACACCCACAACGACCGGTGGATGCATAGGATGTCATTCAAATAACGCAACACGGTATTATACGAATACAAGCCTATTCGGATTGCATGCAAACGTAAATACCTCGGATGACACGGGTAATGT
>JAPZAR010000031.1 GCA_027460535.1 Candidatus Methanoperedens sp. | reverse complement strand
CCTGCGGTTGGGCGACAGTCCTACTATGGATTCAAGATGGTGGGCAAGAGGAATAGGGTGATGGGGTTGCCGGAAATGCAGGGCTATGACCCTAGTTTGAATGAAGACCCTGTTCACTTGGAGAAATATATATCACTTACAAAATATTCAATTCCGGCGCCGATACGGCCCTAGGTAACCACCTCGCATCAAAACCGAGATTCGGCTCGGATCCACCTGCGGTTGGGCGGCAGTCCTGCACTGCTATGGATTCAAGATGGCTGGCGAGAGGAATAGGGTGATGGGGTATTGGATGTGATGGGCTATGTCTTATTTTGATTGAAGACCCTGTTCACTGTGGAGAAACATATATAACTTCCAAAATATTCAATTCCGGCGCCAATATGCCCCCGGACAACATCAAAAACCGCGCATTACAAAATTACATCCTGAAAAGAAAGAGTTCCTCCAAAGTCTTCCCTTGCAAAAGTCCCAGACTCGTGTCAAGGTAGATTCAGCACGGTATCTCATCAGATTATATATCCTATAAAACCAAGTTTAAGTGTATAAAATGCGTATCAAATACTATGACATCGGTTTAAGATACCACAAAGCACCTGAAATGCCAATCAAGAGGACTAAGACATGGAAGCAGTCAAACAGATTATCAAGATACCAAAGAACCATGAAATAAAGATCAAAGTCCCTAGGGAATTCCCTGAAAATGAGACAGTTGAGGTAATTTTGATTATGAAGAAAAAGCAGGATAGCTTCAGAGAAAGAATCCGTGAATTGAAGAACGCTGCAAAAGACAAACTGTTCCTCGAAGATATGGAAGAAATATCTGAAGATTTCAAATCGATTGATCTAGAAGGATTAGATGATGCAGTATAAATGGCATATATTTTTGGTAAATCTAGATCCCGTTATTGGTTCTGAGCAGGGGAAGATACGTCCCGTCATTGTAATAAGCGAGGAAGAGATAAATCAGATACTACCGGTCGTGAACGTTATTCCGATAACATCAAGAAAACAAGAAAGGAGGATTTATCCGAATGAGGTTTTGATCCCCGCCTCTACCGGAGGGCTTGAGAAAGAGTCCATTGCACTATGTTATCAAATAAGGACTCTTGACAAAAGGCGCCTTATCAGGGATTTAGGTAAAATCGAGGATTTGAGCTTACAGGAAGAACTAATCGATAGATTGTGTTTTCAGTTGGGGATCATAAGGTAAAATATAAACATTATCTTGCTCCATGAGCCTCTTCGTCTTCGCATAATTCATCTTTGCGATAAGAATATCCCGATAGAACTTCCCCTCATTCTCCATCCTGATAATCCGCCTTCGCCCTCAGCAAGATCAACCATCTGATGTATGCGTACCCCGCCGCCCGTTCGGCCCGAATCCGCCTGCGGTTGGGCGACAGTCCTGCTATAGATTCAAGATGGCCGGTGAGAGGGATGGGGTGATAGGCTGGTGGATATGAAGGGGTATGGTCTAATTTTGATTGAAGACCCCTGCGGTTGGGCGACAGTCCTACTATGGATTCAAGATGGTGGGCAAGAGGAATAGGGTGATGGGGTTGCCGGAAATGCAGGGCTATGACCCTAGTTTGAATGAAGACCCTGTTCACTTGGAGAAATATATATCACTTAGAAAATATTCAATTCCGGCGCCGATACGGCCCCAGGTAACCACCTCGCATCAAAACCGAGATTCGGCTCGGATCCACCTGCGGTTGGGCGGCAGTCCTGCACTGCTATGGATTCAAGATGGCTGGCGAAAGGAATAAGGTGATGGGGCATGCTTCGCGTCCTTTGCGCACCGCACATTTATCTCTCTTTAAATATTAATCTCGCGGCGCCGATATGTTCCCGAAGCAGCCTCACGGCCTATGGGACAGCGCGTTTACTCAGAATCAACAGCGAACTCCGGTTGAGAGCTATCCGATGAGGGATAGTGCTGGCGATGGCGCGGGGCAGGCGGCGGCGATGGGGGGCGGGGAAACGGTTATTGCTTCTTTTTGTGGGGGGAGGCGGTTCGAAGAATGGAACGCGGATGACACGGATTTAACGGATACGCACGGATAATTTTAATCCATGCCACTCTGTGTTATCAGTGCGCTCCGTGTTCTATCACATCTTATATCACTTCAAAAATATTAAACTCCCTGCGCCGATATGTTCCCGAAGCCCCGCCAGCATCCTCCAACCGCCTCCATCAACCTCTCGCTGTCCGCCTGCGAGCGCAGGAGTCCGGCTTCGAGCTTATCGCAGAGGGGCACGAGCTGGTCTGGCGGCGATGCGGTGCTGTAAAATAAAAATTACTATAAATAGATTTTATCATGGTGATCGTAATCTTCTATTACCACAACTTTATTTTTCTCATTGACTGAATAGGTTAAGACAAAGCTTTTATCAATATGGACTCTTCGCAAATGCTGCATCGGCGCTCTTAAGGGTTTGAAATGCAGAGGTTTTTCACAAATCTGTTTTATCTTTTTCTCGATCATCCGCATCTTTTTCGGATCTCTCTTTGCAAGTTTTGAGAATATCCAGTTCAGGTTCAAGAAGTGATTTTCCATACTCACTTACCACTTTATTAATAGCTTCAGATTTGGTTTTCAAACCATGTTTTGCTTTTACTATATTTAATACCCTGTTGGCTCTTTCGTTTATATTCACTATCGCTTTTACCATATTAATGCAATTTTAATAGATTACTAATATCGTATATATGTTTTCTTTATTTTCATTTGATATTCTCATTATGCGATTCTTCCTCAAGCACCCCACTCACCACCGCCTCCACAACCTCTCGCGGGTCAGGCTTCGAGCGTGCAATTGGGCGGCAGTCCTGCTATAGATTCAAGATGGCTGGCGAGAGGGATGGGGTGATGGGGCTACTGGATATGAAGGGCTATGAAATTAACCTTTTAGCTACTTCGTATATTCTACCTGCTGAGATCTGCAATTCCAGCGCAGAGTCTTTACCATATACACTTCCATAATCCGCTCCTTCCCGGACCTTCATGGCATAGCTAAAGTCCTGTAAGAGCTGGTTATCCAGAGCGCCTGTGTCCACAAAAAGAGATTCTATTGCGTATTTTATGCAAGTGTGGCTTTTTTCTCTATAGCCTTTGCTGAAAATAAGGGCTCTAAATGAGTGAAACATGGAATAATATGCCTGGATTATCGCCCATTTGAAGTTACTTTCCTGTATGGATCTCTCGCATGAATTAAGATCGTTTTTTGCCTCATCGATCTCTTTAGATATTAGATCAGAGGCTATTTCGATTTTTACTATCTTACCTTTGTCAATGCACTGTTCAAACTGATATCTCATTATGTTTCATGGATTACTTTTCCAATGTTAATCCTTTCGAAAAGTGGTCTGTCTTTAGCCTCCAGGTTCCTGAATTCAGAGGCGTCCAGAATAATGGGAGATATCTTCCTGGGGATCTCTTCCCAATAACGGTCATGAAGCATGGAAACATCTCTTTTATTATCGGATTCAATGAAAATATCGATATCGCTGTCTATTGTGTCCTCCCCTGCGGAACAGCTTCCAAATAGGATGATCCTTGAAGAGATTTTTTTTAAGGGCAAGATGAACGGATATATTTCCAGAAGGGTGAGAAGTATCTTGAACTCCCTGAGCACGAAATTTTGCATGTTCGCCCTGTATATTACCAGCCTGCCCTTGTGCTCTTTTAAAACGAGTCCGGCTTCTTCGAGCGTTCTCAGGCTCTGGCTCGCTGATCCCAGACCGATACCAAGATTTCTTGATATCTCGCGGACATAGTAGCCATCTCGATATCTCCTGCCAAGATATTGTATTATTTGTATGGAGGGCTTTGAGAATACGTTCATTTTTTTGAACATATGTTCATATATGTGAACAATAATATTTAAGAATTGGGGTGCAGGAAGGGTCGAAGACATGTATCACTTAAAAAATATTAATCCCTTGGTGCCGATATGCACCCCGGGCAACCACATCAAACCCCCGCCGCCCGTTCGGCCCGAATCCGCCTGCGGTTGGGCGACAGTCCTGCTATAGATTCAAGATGGCTGGCGAGAGGAATAGGGTGATGGGGCTGCTGGATATGAAGGGCTATGGGATTATTTTGATTGAAGACCCTGTTCACCATGGAGATGAGAAGGTAGAAGAAGTACGGCAAGCTGGTCAAGAACTCGGTTGAAAGCTATCCACTGCGAGATAGGAATGTATGGTGATGAAGGACCTGGGATGGGTTGATGGCTTCCTTTTCGACCATGTGTGCGATCTTTGTTATAAAGGCTTTTGTCTTACTGTTCCTGCACCTGAAATAATTAACTGTGCACTGATAAGCCATGCATTTGCATGACTAAGGCCACCATTAGTATTATGGTTTAAATTCACTATTATGAGGAACTCTTATACATATGTGAGTAATATAGAATTAAGCAGAATAAAAAATCCTTTAGACAAATATAATGCGAGGTGGTATTTGATGAGTAAGGAATTGGTATTCAGGCAAAAGAACCTATATTCGAATCGAGTTCGGATATGAACGAGTAATGTGCAAAAAGCGAACGCAAGAGCATATAATAATAGAGATGAAGGAACATGTCATTTTTGCTTACTGTTATGAAGGTTAAGCCTTATCTAGTTACTTCTGCTCGATATGCAATATCAGTAAGCATGATTGAAGCATGGAATAATTGTAGAATCAGAGGTAATGAGCCTGAAGAACCAGATATCGTTGCATCTTTGGTTTTAAATGGTACAAAAATTATTGAAAATGAATGGCGCAATGTTTTTGATTCACTCGGAATCCGGATTGTTGTTACTGGAATTTATTGTCATCAGACACCTAAAGTCAACTTTAGCGGTATGAAAGGCAACTCATGCGAACTCGGCGATTTATTATGGTGTCATGTCCATTCTGATATTGACGGAAATGTAATTAGAAATGCAATTTTATATCAGGCAAAAAAGTCTGCGGTTCAGCCATATAAACTTCGTGGAAATGACAAAGACCAATTAAAACTTTATTCAACGTGGCCTGCATTTACCTATGTCACTTCTGGCTCATTAAATGGTCAAACAAGACACGTTAAGCCCTCAGCTCCACGTAGAGGCGCTCAATATCTACTTATTGATGACCGACCTCCTGAAAGACCGGAATCCGGTATATTGGGTAGTCCATGCACCTATCCTATCGGATCTTGCATTCCAAGCAATCCGATAATGGATCATTGTGACCTCGGATTGGAAATTGTTCATTCATTGGAACTCCTTTCCGGTGATCCATTTGATGATAGCAAAACAGCTATTAAGGAAAATGGATGGTCAAGAGTCGTTTGGGACATTTTAAAAAGCTCCGCTGAAAAAGCATTTCGAAGAGCTAATTCTAAATACGGAAAACAACCTAGAACTACAGGAGCTTCGCCATCTGAAATAGATGGGTGTTTCTATGCAACGCCTCCTAGCATACGACCATCAAGACGATCTTTCCTGCAGGAGTTGGTTGATTTTTCTTTTTCAAATAATGACCTTCCACCGAATAGACACGAAGGGCAATGGAATGATGAAGGCGGCCCGGGAGTTTCGGTTTTACTTTTAGAAACATATGAATCAGGTGAAGATTGATGCTGTTGTTTGATTTGTATAATCAAAGAGCAATTTCATTTAACAGGTTAAAATCCAAAGGTTCCGTCCTAATCAAACACTCATACCGTTGTGCGTAATAGTGACACTAAATATATAACATAAAGGAGATAAACAATGCCAAAACCGAAACCAATTGCACAAATTCTAGGAAATGGACGTGGTGCATTTAGAAAGGCTATTTTATCAGTTTTATTGCAGAAGCATAGTCAAGAGGATGCATTTGAGAGATCACTTGAGGAATTAGGGCCTAATTGTGTTTATTGTGGTATTTCCAAGGATGATCAAGATTTACAGCCTGACCATTTGTGGCCAGAAACAATTGGTGGACTTCATGTTATAGGAAATGTAGTTCCGTCCTGCCCTACTTGTAATAGTAAACGAAATAGTAAGAATTGGATATCCTTTATTAAAAATGATAAGAACATCTTCAAAAAGAAATCACAAGAAGAAATTGAAAATCAAATTATTAAAATATCCAATTATATGAAGAAATATCATACAGAAAATCAACCTGACTTAAATGAAGTCTTAAATGAGAAAGAGATAAAACTAAGAGAAGACTTGGATATTGTCCTTGATTCTATAACACAAGGTTTTAGAGAGAAAATTGGAAATCCACAGGAAAAGGATATGAAATTTAGAAATTCAGCTATTATGTTAGATCGAATTATTGAAGTTACAAAAAGTCATCTATTATGAAAGCAGCATTACTTTGTACTTTATGTTATTTACGATGCGCGCGCACTAAGAGCGCCTGCAGTTCATTCGGACTTAAAAATAAAATATATATTGTTTGTATAGGAGACTGATTGATGGCCCGGTTCGATAAAGAAAAAAATAACCACAATGATGAACCCTTAGAAAAGAAACTCTGGAAGGCAGCCGACAAGTTGCGCAAGAACATGGATGCAGCCGAATACAAGCATATTGTTTTGGGCTTGATCTTCCTGAAATATATTTCTGACGCCTTTCTCGAACTTCATCAAAAGCTGAAAGAAGGCAAAGGCGCCTATGAAGGTGCTGACCCCGAAGATAAGAATGAATACACTGCTGAAAAGGTTTTTTACGTGCCCCCTTCTTCGCGCTGGAATTGGTTGCAGGGTCGAGCAAAGCTTCCCACCATAGGCAAAGATGTAGATGAAGCCATGGATGCAATCGAAAAGGACAACCCTTCCCTCAGAGGGGTGTTGCCCAGAGTATTTGCACAGGAGAAATTAGACAAACAGAGCCTTGGCGGTTTGATTGACCTTATAGGCAGCGCGGAATTGGGTACTAAGGAAGCAAAAGGTAAAGACCTCTTGGGCAAGGTATTTGAATATTTCTTGGGTGAATTTGCATTGGCAGAAGGCAAAAAGGGAGGACAGTTCTACACTCCGGGTAGCGTTGTAAAGCTACTGGTTGAGATGCTTGAGCCTTATGAAGGGCGCGTTTTTGACCCCTGCTGCGGTTCTGGCGGTATGTTTGTGCAGAGTGAAAAGTTCATTGAGGCGCATCAGGATCATTATAAAAAAAATAATGGCAGGAAATTAAGCATTGATCCCAAAGACCGCATCTCAATATACGGGCAGGAGAGCAACCAGACCACCTGGCGCCTGGCCAAAATGAACCTTGCCATCCGCGGCATTGACAGCAGCAATGTAAAGTGGAACAATGAAGGCTCTTTTCTCAACGATATGCATAAGGATCTGAAGGCCGATTACATCATTGCAAATCCCCCATTCAACGACAGTGACTGGAGCGGCGAGATGCTCCGTGATGATGCGCGCTGGAGCGTATTAGGACAAAAACTGCCGCCGCCGCCAGCCAACGCCAACTATGCATGGATACAGCATTTCCTCTATCATCTGGCGCCGACGGGGCAGGCTGGCTTTGTTTTGGCTAAGGGTTCACTGACCACCAAAACCAACAACGAAGGCGATATACGCAAGGCTATGGTGGAAAATGATTTAATAGATTGCATTGTGAATCTTCCAACCAAGCTATTCCTGAATACCCAGATTCCCGCATGCTTGTGGTTTTTGAGCCGTAACAAACAGCAACGCAAGGGCAAAATATTGTTTATTGATACCCGTAATATGGGGCATTTGATTAACCGCAAAAACAGGGAGTTATCTGATGAAGATATTGCATTGATCGGGCGCACATATCACAACTGGCGCACAGGTGAAGGGGAATATAAGGATGTGCAGGGATTCTGTAAATCAGCGGCACTGGATGACGTAAAGACTTTGAACTATGTACTGACACCCGGCAGGTATATTGGCTTGCCAGATGATGAGGATGATTTCAATTTTGTTGAACGATTTATTTCTCTGAAAACCGAGTTGGAAAAACAAATTATCGAAGAAACCGAATTAAACAATCGTATTCAAAACAATCTTTCTAAAATCAATATCAATAACACAACTGTGGGATGATATGGAATACAAAGACAGTAAAGTTGGATTAATTCCTAAACATTGGGACTGCTTGCCTTTTGAGAGAATAATTATCCCGAATGGTCTGTCTTATGGCATTGTTCAACCCGGTTTCCATCAAGTTACCAATAGTATCCCTGTTCTTAGAGTTAATAACATAAAAGACGGAAGAATTTTTTCAGTTGATGTGATGATGGTAGATAAAGAGATTGAAAAAAAATATTCCCGAACAAGACTTAAGGGTGGGGAACTTTTATTAACGGTTGTTGGAAGTGTTGGAGAATGTGCAATTGTCCCCAATGTCTACAAAGGTTGGAATGTTGCAAGAGCAGTGAGTGTTTCCAATATTTCTGAGGCTTATGATAAATCATTTATAAAATACTGCTTCTCTTTTGAACAAGTAAAATATCAAATCTATAGTCACACAAACGATACAGTTCAGCCAACATTAAATCTTTCTGCTTTAAAGGAAATTTTTCTCCCTGTCCCCCCCCTCCTAGAACAACAATCCATCGCCTCTGTGCTTTCCAGCCTCGACAACAAAATAGACCTGCTGCACCGCCAGAACAAAACCCTGGAGGCACTGGCAGAGACGCTGTTCAGGCAGTGGTTTGTGGAAGAGGCGGAGGAGGGGTGGGAAGAAAAAGGTATGGATGAAATTGCAGAGTTCTTAAATGGTTTAGCTTGTCAGAAATTTCCAGCAAAAGTCGGTGAAGTTGGTTTGCCTGTTATCAAGATAAAAGAATTGAGAACAGGAATTACAGATGCTTCGGATATTGCAACTAATGATGTTCCTGAAAAATATTTGGTTCATAATGGTGATATGCTTTTCTCATGGTCAGGTAGTTTAGATATTGTGATTTGGTCAGAAGGTAAAGGAGTTTTGAATCAACATTTATTTAAAGTTTCATCAACTGAATTTCCACAATGGTTTTATTATTTCTGGGTGAAATATCACTTACCTGAATTTCAAGGAATAGCAGAAGATAAAGCAACCACAATGGGACATATCCAAAGACATCATTTATCAAGTGCAACGGTATTAGTTCCGCCAAAAAATAAATTAAAAGAAATGCATGAAATAATTAATCCAACTTTTGAAAAAATAAAAAGCAATCAAATCCAAATCCGCACCCTCACCCGCCTGCGCGATACGCTGCTGCCGAAGTTGATGAGCGGGGAAGTGAGGGTTGAAATGTGAGGAGGATGAATGATAGAACACATTTTTAAATTTTGTTTGACATTAAATTCATTATTACTCTCGTTGATTGTATTTCTTATTAAAGAAGGGATTGTCATAAACTCTTTGTATCCATACCTTTCAAGCTTACCAAATATAATTTCTTATATTTTATATTTTGTAGTAGTTTTAATATTTACATGGCTGAGTATGCGGCTTATTAACTTTTTAGGCACAGACACGATAGATGCAGGCTCCATCTCGGTTATTGAACCAGCCAATGACGCATTCTTACCAAGTTATTTAGGTTATTTTTTTGTTGCGTTAAGCATTCCAAACATTGAGGTATTTCTTTATGTTTTCGGGATAATTTGTATTTTTATTTTTTATTCCAGAATTTCTTATTTTAATCCGATATTTTTCCTGTTTGGATTCAACTTTTATTATCTCGTGAACAATAAGAATATCAAAGTGTTATTAATTACACGAAAGCAAATAAAAGAGCCTAAAAGCGCAGCATTTGACAATCTAAAACGCATCAATAATTATACATTTATGGATATGGAAAGGTAAATATACATTTGTGGATATGGAAAGGTAATATTATGAATTATTTACTAGCAGAAATAAAAGGTCGAAATGCAGAGTTTTTGAAGGTCATGTCAGTTCAAAGAGGCGTATTTGATTTGCCTGACTTATCAGATAGTCAAGCATATTCGCCAGCATATAAGTTGGAAGATGGTGAATGGTTTAAATTAGATAACTTTTTAAGTCTTGGTTATGAGAATAACTTTATAGGAAGCACCTTTGATAGTACAGTTTATAATCAAATAACTGTAAGACAATATTCTAAAATCAATTATTTATGTAGCAAACAAGGCAATTTTTTTCTTTTTCTGAAGATGTCTTCAACTCAATTAATTTATAAAAAGTGGTTTCGCATTTCAAGCGAACCAACGCTTGAAATTGATAAGCCTATTATAATCCTCAATAGTTTTGTTGATGCTGTTTACGATATAAACGCTGACAGTCTTTACTTTAAAAATATAGCAAGAGTCAAATCAATATTCAGAGGTATTGAGGAACTCTACAGAGAAGCCACTCAAGCCGAAGTTGATGCTTTTCTGGAGCAAGACTTCATTTCTCTTGATGAAACATTTACTTGCAACAATGTGAAAACAGCCAATAGAAAGCGAATAGCAATGGCAATCGATATATTAAACCAATTCACAGAAGATAACAAACAGCAGATTTTTCAATATATACGGTCGTATTGTGAAGATGTTCCAGTAGAAGATGACACATTTCTTGTTAGCACAGACGACCATCTTAAAAAGATATTGTATGGTATTGAGCAGAGATATTACACAACACCGATAGGCAATGAAAAAAGGCTGGCAAACTCTGTACTTAAACTAAACCAATGAATAAGAAACAAATACAATGACCAATATTACCGAATCCGTCATCGAAAAATTCGCAATCGAACTCCTCGAAAAGCAGGGCTACCAGTATCTCTACGCTCCCGACATTGCCCCTGCTGGCGAGAAACCGGAAAGTGGCTCCTTTGAAGATGATCTACTGCTGGAACGCCTGCGAAAAGCCACTGGCAGAATAACTGAAAAAAACAGAGGTTCCGTGGATGTACGAAAGGTAAAATATGGCCAAAAATAAAAAATTACCCGACAATCAAATTACCGTTTATCAAACACCTGATGGAAAAATCAACATTGAAGTGCTATACGCTAATGAAAACATCTGGCTTCCCCAGAAGCGGATTGCGGAACTGTTCGATGTAGATCGTAGTGTTGTCACCAAGCACCTGAAGAACATCTTTTCTGAGAACGAGTTAGAGGAAGATTCAGTATGTGCAAATTTTGCACATACTGCCGAAGATGGCAAGGAATATCAGACAAAGTTTTATTCGCTTGAAGCAATTATCGCGGTGGGGTACAGGGTTAACTCAGAACGTGGCACACAGTTCCGGCAATGGGCAATTTCAATTCTTCAGCAATATATTCATAAAGGTTTTGCGATTGACAGCGACAGATTTAAATATGGTTCCCGTTTCAGCGCACGATATTTTGACGACTTACTCGAAGAAATCCGGGATATCCGTTCCAGTGAGCGGATGTTGTATCAGAAAATTACTGATATTTACGCCACTTCTATTGACTATTCGCCAAAAGCACAGGACACAAAACAGTTCTTTGCGATGGTACAGAACAAACTGCACTTTGCCATTACAGGGCAGACCGCCGCGGAAATTATAGCCACACGAGCCAGCAGCGACAAGCCAAATATGGGATTGACATCATGGCGAAAAGCACCTGGCGGTAAAATCATGCCAGG
This sequence comes from Candidatus Methanoperedens sp., assembly GCA_027460535.1. NCBI lineage: Archaea > Methanobacteriati > Methanobacteriota > Methanomicrobia > Methanosarcinales > Candidatus Methanoperedentaceae > Candidatus Methanoperedens > Candidatus Methanoperedens sp. The sequence continues at coordinate 111,484 of JAPZAR010000031.1, read as the reverse complement.
TGATGTTACCATAGCAAAAAACTATCTAGACAAACCTGAGCTTGATCATTTGAACCGCATAGTTACCATGTATCTTGATTTTGCGGAATTACAGGCGGTTCGCAATTCGCCAATGTACATGAAAGATTGGATTGAAAAACTGAACGCCTTCCTGAAATTCAGTGAATACGAAATACTCACCAATGCCGGGCAAATCAGTCATGAAGTTGCTCTGGCTCTGGTCAATAAAGAATATGAAAGATTCAAGAAAATTCAGGATAAAAATTACATCTCCGATTTTGACAAAGAGATAAAGCGCATCACAGGAAAAAAAGATGACGACGAATAAAATCACTGAATCACAAATCGAAACCTTTACCATCGAAATACTTAAGACATTAGGCTGGCAACATGTCCACGGTCTTTCCATCGCCCCCGGCGCCGAGTTTGCCGAGAGAGAAGGTTTTGATCAGATCATTTTAACGCAGCGCCTGCGCAAAGCTGTTGCAAAGTTAAACCCTGATATTCCTGCGGATGCACAGGAACAGGCTGTGCAAAAAGTGCTGCGTATTTATTCACCAGACCTGTTGCACAACAATGAAACCTTTCACCAGTTCTTAATTGAGAAAATAAAAATACCATATCAGCAGGACGGCTACGAAAGAAGCTTTGAAGTGGCGTTGATTGATTTTGCTCATCCTTCAAACAACGAATTTTTAGTTGTCAATCAGTACACGATCGTTGAGAATAACCAGAACAAGCGACCTGACATCTTGCTCTTTATCAATGGTATCCCAATCGTGCTTTTTGAGTTGAAGAATGCAGCAGATGAAACTGCAACCATAAAAAAAGCCTTTGACCAAATCCAGACCTACAAAGCCACCATTCCGGGCTTATTTGCTTTCAATGAGGTCTGCATTATTTCAGATGGAATGGATTGCAGGGCAGGAAGCGTTTCTGCAGGATTCAGCCGCTACATGACATGGAAAAGTGCAGACGGCAAAAAAGAAGCATCGCGGTTCATTCCACAGTTAGAGATCCTGATAAAAGGAATGCTGAACCCCACTACCTTATTAGACCTTGTTTGCAATTTCATAATATTTGAGAAATCAAAGAAGAAAGATCCAAAAACAGGCATTACACAGGTTGAGACTGAAAAGAAATTAGCAGCCTATCATCAATACTATGCAGTCAATAAAGCAGTAGAAAACACAATCAAAGCAGCTTCTACAAATGGAAACCGCAAAGGCGGTGTTGTATGGCACACACAGGGTAGCGGCAAATCCATTTCGATGGTTTTCTATTCAGCCAAGCTTGTTTTAAGCCTGAACAATCCCACCGTTGTAGTTATCACAGACCGCAACGACCTTGACGACCAGCTATTTGACACCTTTGCAGCCTCAAAGCAGTTGCTGAGGCAGGAACCGGTACAGGCAAGAGACAGGGAGCATTTGAAACAACTGCTGAACGTTGCCTCCGGCGGTATTGTGTTTACAACCATCCAGAAGTTTTTACCCGAAGCAGGCAAGGCAGAATTCGACCGGCTCTCAGACAGAAGAAATATTGTAGTTATTGCTGATGAAGCGCATAGAACCCAGTATGGCTTTGAAGCAAAGCTTGTTGATGTAAAAGACAAAGAAACCAAAGATGTAATCGGCAAACGCATAGCCTACGGCTTTGCCAAGTATATGAGAGATGCCCTTCCCAATGCTACATACATTGGTTTTACAGGCACGCCCATTGAAAGTACAGACGTAAACACCCCGGCAGTTTTCGGGCAGTATGTTGACATCTACGATATTTCACAATCCGTTGCTGATGGCGCAACAGTTAAGATCTATTATGAAAGCCGTCTTGCCAAAGTAAATCTGGATGAGGAAGGCAAGCGCTTGATCGCAGAGTTCGATAAAGAACTTGAAGAAGACGAAGAAATAACCGACAAGCAAAGAGTAAGAGCCAAGTGGGCAAAACTTGAAGCCATTGTTGGGAATCCGGAACGGATAAAGAATTTAGCAAGGGATATCGTCACACACTTTGAGCTGCGGACAGCCAGATTTGAGGGCAAGGGAATGGTCGTGGCTATGAGCCGCAGGATTGCGGTTGACCTCTATAATGAGATCACCAAGCTTAGACCGCAGTGGCATAATGACGACCTGTCAAAAGGTGCGATCAAAGTTGTCATGACTGCATCCAGTGCTGACGGCCCAGTCATGCAGAAGCATCACACCACTAAATCGCAGCGTAGGGATTTATCCGATAGAATGAAAGACCCGGAAGACCCGTTAAGACTGGTCATCGTCATAGATATGTGGCTCACGGGTTTTGATGTGCCCTGTCTGCATACGCTTTATGTTGATAAGCCAATGAGAGACCACAGTCTGATGCAGGCTATAGCGCGGGTAAACAGGGTATTTAGAGACAAACCTGGCGGTCTGGTTGTTGATTATCTTGGCATTGCAACAGACCTTAAAAAAGCATTGTCTTTTTATTCTAATTCAGGTGGAAAAGGCGACCCTGCAGAAGGGCAGGAAAAGGCAGTAGCTGCAATGCTGGAGAAGTTGGAAATAGTGCGCCAGCTTTTCTTTGAAGAAAGCAAATCAAAAGAGGCGATCCTTATCGCGGAACCCACGGCTTATTATGGCAAATATCCTGGAACGGGCTTTAATTACAGGCGTTTCTTTTCAGCTTCACCACAAGAAAAGCTCTCGATAATCTTACAGGCAGAGGAACATATAATGGGTCTTGAGAATGGCAAGAACCGTTTAATCCGGGAAGTCACAATGCTTTCTCAGGCGTTTGCGTTATCCGTGCCAGACGGACAAGCGCTGGCAATAACAGATGAAGTTGCATTCTTTCAGGCTGTAAAGGCAAGGCTTGTAAAGTTTATAGGCAACGGTGGTGGCAGATCAGATCTGGATATTGAAACTACCATAAAACAGATAGTTGATGAAGCGTTGAGTTCAGATCAGGTGATAGATATTTTTGATGCGGCAGGCATAAAAAAGCCTGAGATATCCATTCTCTCACAGGAATTTCTGCAGGAGATAAAAGGTATGAAGCATCAGAACCTGGCTCTTGAATTGTTAAAGAAAATCCTCAATGATGAAATCCGAACCCGTTCAAAAACCAACCTTGTAAAAAGCAAGGCCTTGCTTGAAATGCTTGAAACTGCAATCAAGAAGTACAATAATGGATTGCTGACAACAGCAGAAATTATACAGTTTTTAGTTGATGAAGTTGCCAAGAAAATAAAGGAGAATGATGAAAGAGAAGCTCATTTAGGTTTATCAAAAGAAGAGTTGGCTTTCTATGATGCACTTGCTGAAAATGGTTCAGCGGTTGAAGTCTTAGGTGATGACAAATTGAGAATTATTGCAATTGAAGTGGCAGAAAAGGTAAAGGCTAATGCGACAATAGATTGGACAATTCGGGAAAGTGCAAGGGCAAAGCTAATGGTACTGGTAAAAAGAACATTAAACAAATACGGGTATCCGCCGGATATGCAGCAAAAAGCTATTGATACAGTGTTAAAGCAGGCTGAGTTATTGGCAGATTACTTTGTTCGAGGCGAAGCATAGTTCACAGCCGTCTCTGGATGCTCTTAGCGTTCGGCGTCAACCTAGGACGAGTCTACCGATGTTCTCAGAAATCCAATTCTGGATTCAAGAAATCAATTCTAATTATGCAATATATTTTTCATTTCGATGCCACGTTTCAACGGTGAATTCTTCTCAACATTATATCAGTCTTCAAGATATTTTTGGTTCTGTTTTTGGTTCCCTGCTATATCCGACGAAATCACAGGTTTCATCCCTGCATTCCACGACATTTACGACTTTAAGAGCCAGCATAATCTCACGCGTCAGAACAACAAGCGAACTGATCATATACCTCTCCTCGCGCCCCCAGCCAGAAATGATTCCGTCTTCCCCTCCGCAAGAAAAAAGCCCATCCCATCAACGTGGGCCTGGGGAGTTCGGGTCTAATGGAATATTGCTGCTCCGGGAACGGCGCGCCTGGAGTTTAATAATTACAGAGTTATAAATATTCGGCGTAGTAAAAATGCTATGAAGAACGAGACTCTAAATCTGCGTTCATCAATGCCGAAACCCTGCGGGTTCTCAGACCGAAAACTACGCTTCTCGACTTGGTATACACGCATGCCTGCGGCATGCGTGGGTGCGCCCTCCCGAGGCGCGACTCGGGAGGCCCGTGACTCTGGGCGCTTTTATCTGCGGTTTGTATTATATATGTGATCTGGCAGGCTTGGTTTTGAAGAATGAAGATGCTTCGGGAACATATCGGCGCCGAGGGTTTTATAATTAGTGTGTAATAAATATACTAATTTTTACTCCGCTCCTCAGGACACCCAACGGAGCGCCAGATAATAGACAAAAGAACAGGAAGAAAAAGCTCCCCTACTTGGGGCTTACACGAACAATAGGGGCCTACGGGAGCGCAGTTAGCCAATTGATCAGTGTTTATGCATTATCGGCTGTCCGAGTACCCAGAGATTGAAAATAAAAAAGATGAGAACAAATATCAATACAGGGATATATACAGAATTATTTCCGCGGAAAATCCGTTTCGAAATATTTTTGCCGATTGAAATCGAGAACCCCAATCCAATAAGCATCAGCAGCCACTGGAACAAGAGAATGCTAATTGAAGTTCAAAACTATAATTGCTATTAATAGAACAAGGAACACTCGTTTTTGTTTCATACGTTTTTAAATTATTTATACCACCTATCAGTTTAAGGGTTTTCGGTTTACAAATCTAAAGAGCCTTTCTTGCCCTGTAAAGGGAAAGCGTGCCAAAAATTGTCGAATATCTGGCTGTCTCTTCGACATGGTCAAAACCAGCTTTCTGCATCATCTCCGGCAGCAAACCTCTTATGTTATCTCTTGTTTCTTCAAGATGCCGGAATACCAGGGATATCAAATACATCAGTCCATTATGAGGTTTTCCAAAGTCAGCGACATGCAATTCTCCTCCGGACCGCAGAACCCGGAATATCTCTTTAAATGTGCGGGCTTTTTGTTCCTGAGTCAGATGATGAAATACCAGGCTTGAAACCACACGGTCAAAAGAGCTGTCAGGATACGGCAATTCAAATGACATCCCGAGGTCAAGTTTAATGTCAATACCTTCACGAATTATTTTTGTCTTTGCCATCTTGAGGATTTGAGGATCTCCATCAAGCCCCCTCACTTCAGCTTCGGGATTGACTTTCTTTATGAGAATAGTGAGTGTGGCAGTACCGCAGCCTATGTCAAGGACTCGATAACCTTTTTCTATCTTTGCCTGCAGGACAAGGCAACGCTTGAATGTGGATTCGCGCATGAACAGCTGCATTATCGGATCATACAAAGGCGTTAACCACTCATGGCTGAGAGCCGGGATATATTTATTAAAATTACTGTCCATACTTTAATTCTTTCTTAGATAAATAATAAATGTGCTCCCTTCCTTTTCAAGTTTCTTAATCTCATCACCCGATTTTTTCGTCCATGCATCGATGTTATGAGGTGCCTCAGAATCATCGGTTATCACTTTAAGTATCTCCCCGCTTCCCATCTTTTCCATCTGCCATTTTGTCCTGATGAAAGGATAAGGGCATGTCTTACCTCTTACATCCAGTATAGTATTTTGCATTTTCTCCGCCATCGCTGCACTAGATTGAAGGTGATAATCTTTTATTTGATTTGTGCTTTATAAAATTAAGATAAAAATGCATTAAATTTGCTTTTTTGAAAATGCATACTAATTCAGTAGATTTTTTCTGTTTCCTGATTATTCTCTCATTAGACTTTGGCAAGCAGTTTAGAGTATTTTTTTTCAAACTCGCCCTGGCATGTGGTGCAGCAAAAGTAATAGTCTTTGTTGTCGAATTTCTTCCTTACAGCATCTCCGGCCATTTTCTTATTGCAATAAGAACATGTCAAGGTTATACTGGAAGAGGCGAGCGGGATAGTTGAATCCTTTGTGAATGCATTTTTTACTGATAATATGCGGATGTTATTCACGTCGGTGAGATTTATTCTGTCCTGTATCGCGAGAATGCGCTGCATATCCCCCGCTACCCTTGATACTATGGCTGTTTCAGAATCAGATGTTACGTACAGTTCCTTAACTTCTTCAAGCCCCCGGAGCTCTTCAGTTATCCTGCTAATGGCGCCTGGCTTTGCATTCATAAGTAATATCGCCTCGGTTATCCCAAGTTTGCTGTTATCAATGTCTATGGTGAATTTACTGATAATTCCAAGTTCAAGAAGCCTGTCCACACGGCTCTTGACAGTGGGGACGCTTGTCAGGCAGTGCTTCGCTATTTCTTGAAAGGACTTTCTGCCATTGCTCTCCAGATGGGTCAATATCTTTACATCGAGATTATCCAGTTCTATCATTTTAATGGTTTTACACACAGTGTAAACTTAAGTACTTAACGCTTCAAACTGTTTAAGTATTGAGATATCCTATGGGTGATCGCGTAGTGGCTCCTCCATCCTGCATTTTTTAAGAAGAAATAAGAGGCAATTACCCTGTCACCACCTCCCCGCTTGTTCTGTTCAGCCCGTACAGACTCTGGCGCGCATCCTGAAAATAGAAGCGCTCCTGCAATACGTTTTCTTCCTTCAATCTGTTCAGGGCGTATCTTACTGTTCTCGCCGGAAGATAGGTCTGCCTCACGATATCCTTCTGTGTCAAAAAACCGCTGGTTTCCAGCACCTTAAAAACAAGCTTTGCTGAGGGGGGCAGATGATCTATCTTCGCTGTTTCACTGTTTGCAAAGACAATTCCTCATTGGTTCATCACCGAATTAAACTCAGATTCATCCTTTATAAATCTATTTATTTGAGCAATTATTGAACTATAATTTTTTATTTTTCCAGCATCTTTTTCATGGGGGTCCAGTAGAAATCGTACCAGCCCTGACTTATTTCGTCATAATGCTCGTCAGGAACGCCCGTCTGGGTAAATGTGAGGCGAGTACCCTCCTTTACTTCATCCAGAAAAAAAGTAACTCTGGAATAATGGCCCTCAGGCCAATCACTTCCGCGCCATGACTGTACGATTTTCTTGTCGGGAACAAGTTCAAGGTTCACTCCTTTGATATACTCGCCATAAGCACTGAACTCTCCCCCAACCTCACGGCTGATGCTGGCCTTTTCACCGGTAAACTCCGAATGTTTATGTGAATCCATCAGCGCCTCAAAGACTTCATGAGGATTAGCTTTGAAAATTACGGATTGTCGAATGGTTTTCATTTTTTGGCTCCATTCATTTGATGGTCTCCCAGAGTCCGAGGATATTGCCCTCTGTATCTTTGAAATAGGCAGAGTAGCCCATGTCTCCCACCTGCATTTTTCCTCTAATCATTTCACCACCCATTTTCTTGATATTTTTCAGGGCATTGTCTATGTTCTCCACCCTTATGGTTATGACAGGAGAAATGATAGGGCGCTGCCGCTTCATCATCCCGCCATTGATCGCCCCCGGCTCTGTCGGCATACCGTTTTCATCCACCGGTGTCGTGCCGATCAATATGTAATCCATATCTGGAATGCTGTCCATCTTCCATCCGAAAATGTTTTTGTAAAATTTCCGGGCTCTCTCAATGTCGTCAGAAGGAATTTCAAAATGCACTACTTTATCCATAAAAACCTCCCCATTAAACATTATGAAGGCATGTTCATAAATCTTTTGGAGAAATTACTTTCATGCCATTCAAACTTTTAATCCCCGGGGCAATTATTGTGGCGATAATCCTGGCTTTGTTCGAATAGCAGCAAATTTAGCCCATATATTCAGCAATATATACATATTTATTTATATACTCATAATGTGAATAAAAATGTTAAATCAAGAAGGAAACATTTGGTATTTGTGCGGAAGGCTGGTCGCAAGGGAATTTACCCAAGCATGAGCTTTGCGCTGGCGATAACGAGGACCATTGCGAGCAGACGGTATAGCGTTACAGTCACAAACATACGGCTTCCCAGATGAGAGCCGATTATCCCGCCAAACACTGCTGCTAATGCCCATGGATACATGACATCCGGCAGAAATTGCACACTTGCAAGATGCCCAGCAATTCCGGCTATGGAGTTCACCAGGATGAAAGCAGCAGAAATCCCGGCGGTTTGCTTTGTTTTAGCCCAACCCATAAACAGGAGCAGGGGACTCAGGAAGATTCCACCTCCTACTCCGATTGCTCCGGATAATAGTCCAATACCTGCTCCGAAAAGAATGGCTCCGAGAACCGGAACTGGCTTAACTGAATCTGTAACCGCCGAGTGCCTGTATTGAAAAAGCCTGTATGCTGCAAACAATAGGATTAAACCAAGGACCTGCCTGTAAACGGAACCAGGAAGAGATAAAGCCCCTCCTATAAACGCAAACGGGATCGAACTAACAGCAAACGGCCAGAAGATATTCCATGAGAAATAACCCGCCCGGTAGAACTGGAAAGTTGCGATGGACGCGACAAGAATGTTCAATACCAGAGCCGTCGGCTTCATTACATCTGGAGCAAGACCGAACAATGCCATTGCTGCCAGATACCCCGATGCACCGGCATGACCTACCGAAGAGTAAAGCAGCCCCGCTGCAAAGATGAGAACTGAAAGAAGAATAATGTCCATCATATCTTTCTCGATTATGGTCTACCGAACTCTCTTTCAATATTATCCAGCAATAAAATCAACAATTTATTTATTTCTCGCACATTATTATATTGTGATATAATTTCTTCCGGTTTCTGTATGTATTTCCCCTCAACAATCTCATCTTCGCAGTTCTGTAACATGAGATCGATGCTCTCAACTGAATATTCAAGATGGAACTGCAATCCTATCACCCGTCCGTATTCAAACGCCTGGTTCGCGCATCCTTCACTTTCAGCCATTCTTGCCGCGCCAGGCGGTATTCTGAATGCATCACCATGCCAGTGGAAAGCCGTAAATGTGCTGGGAAAGGTACTGAATATCGGGGAGTTTTTTGCTTCTCCTGCTAATGAGACAGGAAACCATCCGATTTCCTTAAATCTATTCTTGCTAACCCTGCCCCCAAGGACATCTGCAATCAGTTGAGAACCGAGGCACACTCCCAGCACAATTTTTTTGTTCGCAATAGCTTCGGCAATGAAATTCTTTTCTTCCCTGAGCCAGGGGTATTTTTCTTCCTCGTAGATGTTCATCGAGCCGCCCAGGATGACAAGCCAGTCGAAATCGCTCATATCGGGGAGTTCTTCGTTATTGAAGAGGAGGGTTCTTGAAATGCCGTGGCCCCTGTTCTTTGCCCATACTTCGACGTTTGCCAGGCCTTCAAAGGGTTCGTGTTCAAGGGAATGGATTCTCATAAATATCCAGATTTTTTTCCTGTAATTTTTTCTATCTCAACTTTAATAATTATCACATTATCAACTGAATTTTTTTGATATTCGTGCGCATCACTTGAATAATGACCCACTATAATATTCAGAGCTTTTGTTTTCTCCTCAGGGTCTTCAATAAAAAACGCCTTACCAGACCCTGCAACGCTTTGATATTTCATATCCCAATCGCAGGCATTTTCGGATTTTATTAACCCCTCATGAGTATCGAACTCAAAACAAACCCTGTTATTTTTTTTAATGATATCTATTTTCTTGCCATTGGCTGCAGAATGGAAATACAGGCAGTTATCCCTGTAACCAAAGCACATAGGGATGATATACGGAGAATTGTTTTCAGAAAGAGCAATCCTGCAGACATCAGATCTGCTTATTATGGATTCTATCTCTCTTGTATCTTCGATTTCTTTATCTTTTCTCCTCAATTTTAACCTCTGTATGCATATTTTGGGCAATGCCTCTAATCCGTAACTGCCCTCTTTATTAAACCTATACGTGTGCAGTATATCATCTGCCCTGATAATGCCTACCTTCTCCCCATGTTCTACCACTGTTATATGGGAAGCTTTGTGGCGCTCGAACATTGTAACGGCGTCTGAAAGCCATTTCTCTGAATCAATGGTAAGATCCGGAGATTGCATCATTTCATCTACTGCAATATCTATATCCGCTCTTTCTGCTACTCTAAGCACGATATCTTCCATTGAAACAATGCCGGCAAGCATGCCATTTTTGCTTACCAGCACACTTGCGACTTTAGTTTTCTTCATGAGCTGCGCTGCCTCAATGAGTTTTGTCCCGGTGGGAACCACCACCGGGTTTTTCAGAAGGATGTAGCGTATTTTTGCCATGTTTTGGTAACCTCGTTTAGTTTTAATCACCGCAAAGAACGCAAAGCAGAGCAACAATAATCTTTGCGGTGTAAGTTCTTACCTCACTTTCGGCTCGCACACAATATTCTTCTTCGGGCATCCGCGTGCACATGCACCGCAGCCGATGCAGTTCCCGGGATGCGCCACTGTCATTACTTTTGCCCCGCAAAGGTCATCGCTATTGGGATGATCGATGTACTCGAACACACCGCGCCCACATATCTTGAAACATTTTCCGCAGCAGCCGCAGTCGTTAATGTTGCTGCGCACCACAAAGGTGGGAGTCCAGCTCCCGCCGGAAGATGTTATTCCTGTTAAATATTCCATGCTTCCACCTCACTGATGAAGCTTATTTGGGTCGTACTTGTGCCCCAGTATAGCGTTCGTCATCTGGTCAAGAAGGTATATCGAGCCGTTGTAGCCTATGATGGAATAGCGGTACACGCCCACACGGTCATACACAGGGAACCCGAAGCGCACTAAAGGAACACCCTCATCATCCGCTATGTCCTTGCCCTTGGAGTTGCCAAGTATCAGTTCAGCGCCGTGGGTTTTCACGACCTCATGGAATTCATAGAGGTCAGTGCCTTCAAGTATCTGGGTATCGGTCTTGTATTCGCTGTTCACCGCTTTGATGTCCGGGGCAAAGTCCTTGTGCTTTGTCGCTGTCATCGCTACTGTGGGGTTCATGCCCGCTTCGGCGCAGAACCTTACGATGGCAGACACAAGATCAGGGTCGCCGAATATCGCGACCTTCCTGCCATACATATAGTGATGCACGTCCACCATGCTGTCTATCAGGCGGCCGCGTTCGATCACAATTTCATTTGTGATTGGCACTTTGCTCAAACGGCTTATATTCTGCACGAACCTGTCCGTGTTTGCAACGCCGATTGGCGCAGGGTCAAGGATCGCGGGCACGTTGAACTTGTTTTTAAGATATACGGCAGCAGAGCCTGCTGTCCTGCATATCGCTATGGTACCAAGCGAGTTCGCCGAATCTGCGATGTCGGCAATCTTTGTTCCGCCATCGGGGAGCATTGGTTTATGTCCTCCAGGCAATATGGGAGTATCAAGGGTTTCGGAGATATCTGACAGGAATATGCTTTGCACATTCATTAAGCGCAGCATGTTCTTTAACTCCCTGATATCGCCGGGGTTTATTATGCCCGTGATAATGTTTATTTTGTTATTGGGTTCTGCCTTTTGTGCCAGCGTTTCCACAAGCGTCCTGAGGGCATTATCATAGCCAGTGAGATGCGTGCCAACATAGCTCGGCGTGGACGCAGGGAATATCTTCATCGTATCATCAGCCAGCGCCTTCTTTGCGATCAGTTTCACATCGTCACCTATCGTTTCGCTCATGCACGTGGTACAGATACCTATTGCAGCCGGGTTCAGCCTGGACTTGATGTTCTTTATTGCCTCTGTCAGGTTCTTGGCTCCTCCATATACAGCTGCGTCCTCGGCAAGCGAAGAAACCGCTACCTCGGCAGATTCCCTGAAATGGCGCGCGATATTGTAGCGGGGATACGTGCTGCATCCCTGGGAACCATGTACCAGTGGAACGCAGCCGTGCACTCCCATGTAGGCGAGTATGGCACCCATAGGCTGACACATCTTGGGAGGATTTATTGTAACGCTTCGAGTTTTACGAACCGTCTTGATAGGCTCAGAACTCTGATTCATCAAAGCCATTTACTTCACCTCCAGTGGCAGGTTTATGAACTTCCACACAGGGCTGTTCACCGCAACATCAATGTCCTTTGCAAAATTCACAAAGCCCTCAAATCCCGCATATGGTCCTTCTTCGTAGGAATGTCCGTTGATAAAGGGAATACCAAGCTTGTATGTCAGGTATTTTTCCTTCAAGCCTCCGATGAAGAAATCAGGCTTGAGCTTGACCAAGTATTCCTCTATCTCAAGGGCATTGGGGTTATCAATGCAGATATGCCCGGGCTTTGCCTTCTCCATTATTTTCTCGTAGTCGTCCTTGTGCCCGAACGTGGTTGCCGTGAGAATCGCTTCGATACCTAACTCTCGCATCGGGTCTATCCAGTGCCAGGCTCGCGGCGCTCCCTGGTATATGAAGCACTTCTTGCCCTCAAGCTTCTTCCGATAGTGATCGATCATTGGCTGGTACTTTGCGAGCTCCTCTGCTATCACCTTCTCTGCGTTCTCTTCAAGGTGGAAGAACTTCCCAACATCGCGAAGGGCGTCCGCAGTCTGCTTCATGCCGAACAGGGACACGTTGATATAGGGAATATTGTACTTGTCCTGGATCATCTTGGCGATATAGGTCGAGGACCTCTGGCACTGCACGATATTCAGTTTCGCCCTGTGCATTGGGGGGATGTCATGGTACGAGGCATTGCCTGTGAATACTGATAGAACTCTCACGCCCATTCTCTCAAACAGCGGCTTGACTATCCAGGCATCGCCGTCGATGTTGAATTCACCGATTATGCACATGTCATAGGGCGTGGTGGTCTCGGGCTCCTCTGTCCCGACCACTTTCTCAAATAGCGTGCGGTTTGCGATGTGGTGTCCAAGGGACTGGCTCACGCCCCTGAAGCCCTCGCAATGGAAAGGCACAACGGGTATTCCGATCTTCTCCTGGGCCTGCTTGCATATAGCGTCGGTATCGTCGCCTATCAGCCCGACCACGCAGGTGGAATACACGAAAACCGCCTTGCCTTCAGGAAACAGTTCATGTGCTTCTATAATGGAATTTAGTAGCTTTTTTGCACCCCCGTATATCACGCTTTCTTCGGTCAGGTCCGTACTGAAGCAGTACTTCCTGTGCAGCTTTACATCTGAAAGGTTCCTGCGCGTGCCCCATGTATAATAAGCGCATCCTATCGGACCGTGCACCAGTTGTATTGCGTCCTTTACTGGTCCGCCTACCACACCCCTGCATCCCGCGAACGTGCAGCCGCGCTCGGTCATGTCCCCGGGCACTGTCTGGATATTGCACATGGGCAGTATCATGTTCCCGGGTTCATGGCATACAATGTGTGGCTGACGCTGCGGTATGGGAATATCGCATTCAGGTAAGATTGTTGTCATGTTTATTTCTCCTTTTTATCGCGTTATTATTCCTATTGAACAATTTTAATCGCAGATGAACCAGAATAAACGCAGATATCCGAAGCAGTAAATCTGCGTTCATCTGCGTTTATCTGCGGTTCGTTACTATTCACTTCAATGCCTGTTCTCCGCTCTCTCCTGTTCTAACTCTCACTGCATCTTCCAGAGGGCACACGAAGATCTTGCCGTCTCCTATGTGCCCGCTCTGGTTTGTCCTGATTATGGTCTCAACAACTTTTGTGACATCTTCATCCTCGACCACAGCGTATATCATCCTCTTGGGAATAAAGCGCATGCTTGCGCCAGTATTTTTCTCTTCCACCTCAGTGAGTGTGGGATCAAGTTCATAATTCCAGCCCGGCAGTCCTTTCTGTTTTCCTCTGCCTTCCACGCTTACCATTGTAAGGGTGGGAACGCCAATCCCCAGAAGACCTGCTTTTGTCTCCTGCAACCTGTGCCTTCGTATTATGGCGATAACTTCCTTCATTATCTCACCTATAATCCTGATTCTCCGGTCCTCACAGTGTACGCCTCTGAAACATCGGTCACGAAGATCTTGCCGTCCCCGATATTCCCGGTGCGTGCGCTGTTCTGGATAACGTTCACCGCCTTTGGAACGTCCTCGTCCTCCACGACCAGCATCAGCATCACCTTGGGAAGTTCATCGTAACAAACCGTCCCTACCCTGATTCCTTTCTGTTTGCCTCGCCCGAACACATTCATCTTGGTCATGGAGTAGAATCCATCTTTTTCCAGATGCTCCACGACTTTTTCTTCCCTGTTCGGCCTGATTATTGCACGTATCATCTTCATGTTCTCACCTCTCCACAATACCGAATTCGACCATCATTTCCTCAAGCTCCTGCATCGCCATGGGCTTTGGGATCACGAAATTCCTGTTCTCTATGATGTTCTTTGCAAGTGAACGGTAAACCTCGGCCTGCTTGCAAGTTGGGTCAAAGTCTATCACAGTTTTCCGGTTAATCTCCGCCCGCTGTACCATGTTATCACGAGGAACGAATTGAATCAAATGTGAACCAATCTTTTTCGAGAATTCAGTGAGCAGTTCCAGCTCATTATCCACGTTGCGGGAGTTGCATATGATGCCTCCCAGGCGCGCATCGCCGTTCTCTGCGAATTTCACTATACCCTTGCAGATATTGTTGGCAGCGTAGAGAGCCATGAGTTCCCCGCTTGCAACGATGTATATCTCTTTTGCATAGCCTTCGCGTATGGGCATGGCAAAGCCGCCGCAGACCACGTCCCCGAGCACGTCGTAGAAGACGAAATCGAAGTCTTCATTGTAGGCTCCAAGCTCCTCCAGCAATTTTATTGCCGTGATAACTCCTCTTCCTGCGCAGCCCACGCCAGGTTCGGGGCCTCCTGCCTCAACGCACTTTATTCCGCCGAAGCCTGTGTGCTGGACAACATCAAGAGTTACACCGGCTGGGCCGTTGTCCCTCATTGTGTCCAGGACCGTTGCCTGTACTTTTCCCCAAAGGAGCATCCTTGTGGAGTCCGCCTTTGGGTCGCAGCCGATCTGCATTACTCGCTTGCCTATGGAAGCAAGCGCTGCGGTAAGGTTCTGGGTAGTTGTGGACTTACCGATCCCACCTTTTCCGTATATTGCTATCTGTCTCATTTCATCCTCCTCTTTGTGGCCGACAGCCTACTGGTGATTTAATAATATATAAAGATATTCAGTATAAAGATATTATCTATGATAAGCTTTATATAATATTAACTATTCAGTAGACAGCCGTATGCCATCATGCAAATTATAGGAGGAATAATGAAAATGTGTTTAAAAAAATCAATGTACTGGTCAATAATAATGAGCTTTCTACTGCTCTCTATACCTGCTCTGGCGGCAGATGCACCAAAAGTAGATTCTGGCGACACTGCATGGGTTCTTGCAAGTGCGGCGCTCGTGATGATAATGACCCCTGCTCTGGGTTTGTTCTATGGCGGTATGGTGCGGAAGAAAAATGCACTTTCAACCATAATGTTCAGCTTTGTCATTCTTGCGCTAATAAGCGTTCAGTGGGTGTTTTATGGCTATAGCCTCGCTTTTGGGCCGGACATAGGTCATGTAATCGGCAATCTCAATTGGCTGGGGCTTAACGGGGTAGGCCAGGAGCCCAACCCCGATTATGCTGCAACCATTCCTGCCCTGGCGTATATGATATTCCAGGCAATGTTTGCAATAATTACGGTCGCGCTCATTTCAGGGGCATTCGTCGAGCGCATAAAGTTCAAAGCCTTCATGGTGTTCTCTCTGCTCTGGGCAACTCTTGTTTACGACCCGATAGCGCACTGGGTATGGGGTACAGGCGGATGGCTTCGCAACATGGGTGCGCTTGATTTTGCCGGCGGAACTGTTGTGCACATTAGCTCAGGAGTATCAGCTCTTGCAATTGCCTTCGTGATAGGCTCACGCAAAGGATTTGGGAAGCAGGCCATGGAGCCGCACAACATACCCATGGTTGTTCTTGGCGCAGCGCTCCTTTGGTTCGGCTGGTTCGGGTTTAACGGAGGAAGCGCCCTTGCAAGCAACGGACTTGCAGTAAGCGCCTTTGTGGTAACCAACACAGCCGCAGCAGCGGCAGCGTTGATGTGGACACTGCTTAGCTGGTACCACAAGAGACCGAGTGTTCTGGGTGCAGCCACCGGCGGTGTAGTGGGTCTTGTGGCAATAACGCCCGCTTCTGGTTACGTTACGCCGATGGCAGCTATCGTAATAGGAGCAGTCGGAGCCGTTATCAGTTATTATGCGATGCTCTTCAGGAGTAAGCAGAATGTGGATGATTCCCTTGATGTCTGGGCATGCCATGGTCTGGGCGGAACCTGGGGCGCAATTGCTACGGGCATATTCGCCACTGTAGCTGTAAATTCCGCAGGTGCAAATGGCTTGCTCTACGGAAATCCCGGACAGCTTACGACGCAGTTAATTGCGGTTGGCGTGACATGGGTGTACGCTTTTGTCATGACCGTCATCCTGGCAAAGATCATAGATGCGACCATTGGACTGCGTGTCCGGGATGAAGAGGAAGCTGTTGGCCTGGACATTTCCCAGCATGCTGAGAAGGCTTACGCGTGAGGAGAGCAAAATGAAGAAAATCGAGGCAATAATAAGACCTGAAGATCTTGATGGCGTTCGAGTATCGCTTCAGGAGAAAGGTATCGTAGGCATGACAGTGGAAGAAGTGCAGGGACGCGGACGACAGAAAGGCGTCTGCTTGCAATGGCGAGCAGGCGAATACTGCGTTGAATTCCTGCCAAAGATCAAAGTGGACATGGTAGTGGACGATAAGGATGTGGAAACCGCGATAGAAGCAATCATCAAAGTTGCCAGAACAGGCAGGAATGGCGATGGCAAGATTTTCATCTATCCGGTTGAAGATGTCGTGCGTGTCAGCACAGGCGAGCGCGGAAAGGAGGCTATATAATGCGGCTTCAGAGGCATTTTAACATTACTATGTAGGAGAAAATATTATAGGAGAAAAATATTATGACAACAACGCCTAGAACCCCCCGCTTATTCATTTTTATCCCTTCAACAGGATTTCTTCGATGGCAAAAGCATCTTTACCGCAGTCACTGCATGATGCCATGGCTATCCCTTTGATAAAATCCGCGCTCGTTATTGATATCGTGGCCTTGCAGTTGGGGCATTTGTACTGTTTGGTTGAAGTCATATCAGCCACCAGACAAAATCCTGTATCTGGAGATTGCTTGAGCTTTTAACCAAATCTTTTTCCTGCCCGCTTTCGGGCAGTAGATTGGATTCCCCTTTAACTATACCCTTACCGGTATCTGTATCTGGGGCAAAGTAAACCCCTTCTGTTTTCTTGTAGTGTCATTTTATCACCAATACAGCATAGTTTTCTAAGATATTTAAATCGAGAAATGAGCCAAATTTGACAAATTCATTCGGTTTTCAGGAAGACCAAGGCAATAATCCCATAAAAATCAATTTGTTGTGATGTATTGTGTGAAACTTCTAGAGTAACGGCTCATGCTCCCTTTATCAACCCTCACGATCTCCCGCAGGCAGCTTTTATCCAGTGTTTTGGGAGATGGTTGCCTCCATCGGTCATGGTTGGCTTGCTATTGCGGGCTGAGCCGCCATAAGGTATAATCAGTGGGAAAAAATTGTCTCTATTGTTACAGTTTCAGAATATATCTGTCAAAAGTTGCTGATTTCTGAATTGATATAAGTATTGAGTTATTTGTTATGTATCAGGTGATACAAAATGAAAAACATCAAAAGAAGGAATCGTCTTTGTCTCCGACAAAGGCAAAGAACAGAAAACAACTCCGGTTCTCGATACGTTGAAGGAATGGCGCGAGTTTGAGTACTCACGAACGCAGAGGAGAACGCCGATACTTGACACTCTTGATGCTATGATAGCAAGAGTTGAGAAGGCAGCTGAATCAAATAATGAACACGAGGTTTATTTTAAAGGTCGATAAATATGACAAATCTTTGTTGGCACAATCCAAAGACCGTGTACCGAGATACCCAGTCTCGTGCTGGATATCGGGTTAAAGGCTAAGGCAAACAATAAGAGCAATTTTTGCCTGCACCTTAAATTACAATAAACCGGAAATTCATGGGAGATACATGCATAAATTAGACGCAAGAGGCAAGGTATGCCCGCTGCCGCTGTTCTACACCAAGAAAGAGATCGACGGGTTGAAACCCGGGGAAGAGCTTGAAGTATTGACTGATGATACCATCGCAAAAGATACGATTCCGCGGTGGAGCAAGGAACACGGGCATGAGATAGTTAAGATTGAGGATTCGGGCCGAGATCTTAGAGTGATTATAAGAAAATGCTGAACAGTTTTTGTTGCTTTTACTGATATTCCTCTCAAAATTTTTTATAATCTGATGGTCGGAGGTATGGAGATGGGAGAAGCTCACTCTGTTGCACAGGTGTGCAACCGCGATTGCACATGCGCTTACTTCTTTCAGTCTATTTAATATTGTAAAGAGGATGATTTTGCTTTGAATCCTCGCTAATTGGAATATATGCGGATTAATTTGCCGGGTTTATTTGGTTTCTGGAACTATGATGACAACTCTTGCTGATTTCTCTATCATTATATAAGTTTGGGAAAATGTCTGGCATACGGAGATAATAAAAATGAAAAAAATAATAGCAATATTTGCACTCGTGCTCATTTTAATAATGCCCGCAACTGCTGCCAATGTGACCAAAGTCGAGATTCACGGCGTTGTTTTTGACCAGGGTTCGAAAATATATAATACCACATTGCTGTGGGATGCCCAGAAATTCCCGGGTTTCTGGTATAACTTTAACGGCGGCAAATCAAGTGAAACTCTCAGCATTACTCAATCTGCATCAAGCTTAACAGCCAGCAGCAGGACTATCCAGAAGGAAAATCTTTTCTATAATACCTCACTCACAGACCAGAACTTTACAGTGTTCACTGAGAAGGGCAAAGAAGTAGAGAATGGTCTTGATTACAGCAGCGGTACCTTTACAAAGAGCGCTACAGGCGGTAAATATGCTCAGCTTGGCTGGTTTGGCGTGCAGTACGTGGCTGTAAACGGCAAAGCAAATAAGTTAGCCAGGTTACTTGTTAATCAGGGAAGAGGTATTGAAGAACAGAAGACATTAAAGCTTGGTACAATCTGGGAGCTCGGGGAAGGTTATAATCTTACTGTCGAAGCACTTGATACAACAGCATCCCCAAGACAGGCGCACCTTTCCTTATCCAGGGATGGAAAAATATTGGATAATAAAGTGGTTAACGAGGGTGACGTTTATTCGTATTCCGTGAATAACCTGAAAGGTGAATCCGATGTCCCGGTATTCGTTACAAATGTAGTGAGCATTTTTGCAGGTGCAGAAGGTATGTCTACTTTAGTCCAGCTCAGATATACATGGTTCATCTCACAGAATGTGCTTGAGGTCAAAGCTGGGGATGCGTTTGGGGTATTTGAGGTCAAGGAGGCAAATGAAAACTACGTGCTCCTCTACAATAAGGACAAGACCATAAACCTTGACCAGAACACGGTGCAGCCGTTGTACGGTGACCTGAAGTTCAGGGTGGCGGATAGTTCGACTGCGCTGCGGTTCTATCCGATTCTCGAACAAACAATTCCGACAGCGCCCAAGGTGGAATTAAAAGCCGCAAGTGCTACAGCAACTGCTACTACCATGCCCGCTGCGACACAGACAGCAGCTGCAACTCCAGCGCCTGCCTCGCTGCAGGCAGCAGCGCCATCTCAAACACTATCGTCAAATTCCCTGCAGACGGATACGAAACCGGGCATTATAGCCGAACCACAGCAGTGGTATTGGGAGTTGTTTGCAATGGCAGGACTTGTTACGACAGGATATTTAATACTGAGGAGAGATTAAACTCTCCTCCTTTTTTACGGGGCAGAATATTCGCAGCGCACGCAAAAATACTTTCCATGTGGGTGATGATCTCGCGGGGATAGCCTCAGTAGATAGATTCAGCCCATTGCTTCACTATTCTACAGACAGCTTTTTTACGAAGGCGGCTCAACTGAGGGAGACCTGGATTAGGAAAAGATATCACCCAACCTGGAATGGCTTCATTAATCCTTGGAATACATTCCGGGCTGCCTAACCCTGATTTTACACAGCTTGGAAATATTGATGGAGAAAAGGACAAGATAGAATCACCATTCCTTGGCTCCAGCACTGGCGCTATTCTTAGGCCTATGCTTGGAGGGATAATAGGGGATGCCTTTGGAGTGCAGGTGATTCTTCTGGGGTTTATGCTTCCATTTGGTACCCTGGCGTTCTATACTTTCTAGACGGCAGAAAACAGAATTGATTCGGAAAATATTGCCACAATGATGCAGGATTTGGAATAAATTAGGCTGCAGTTGCTGATTTCTAAAGAGTATTATAAGAATAGAGTATAGTGTGTTTACTCTACATTAGGAGTATAATATGACAAAAAAAATAGATGATAAACCAATATTTGCGGGTGTGGATGTGGGCTCGCTAACGACCAAATCTGTGATCGTATCCAACGGCACTATACTTGGCCACGGTCTTATTCCAACTGGGATAAATACGGAAGAGAATGGCCTGA
Organism: Candidatus Methanoperedens sp.; assembly: GCA_027460535.1. Lineage (NCBI taxonomy): Archaea > Methanobacteriati > Methanobacteriota > Methanomicrobia > Methanosarcinales > Candidatus Methanoperedentaceae > Candidatus Methanoperedens > Candidatus Methanoperedens sp. The sequence goes on along the minus strand of JAPZAR010000031.1, from coordinate 91,042 downwards.
AGGCTCTCCAGAAGGCGCTTGATGCGGCAAAACTGACGCGTGATGACCTGAAATATATCGTTGCTACAGGTTATGGCAGAATTTCAGCCCCGTATGCAAACAAGACCGTAACCGAGATAACCTGCCATGCAAAAGGCGCCCATTATCTCCATCCTGGAACAAGAACAATAATCGATATGGGGGGACAGGACTGCAAGGCGATCCGCCTGGACGAGGATGGCAATGTCATAGATTTTGCCATGAATGATAAATGCGCAGCGGGCACAGGGCGATTCCTTGAAGTAATGGCTAATGTTTTCAAGGTTAAACTTAATGATCTTGGTCCTTTAGCACTGAAAGCAAAAGAAATCGTGCCCATGAGCAGCACATGCACGGTCTTCGCCGAATCCGAGACTATTTCCCTGCTGGCAAGAGGCGAGAAACCGGAGAACATCCTCAAAGGAATCCACCATGCCATTGCGAACAGGGTATCCGGGATGTTTTCGCGCGTAGGTTTGGAAAGTGATGTGTTCTTCTCAGGCGGGGTGGCAAAGAATGTGGGAATGAAATCTGCACTCGAAGAAGTGCTGAAGGCTAAGATAGTTGCACCGGAATACGATCCGCAGTTGGTTGGGGCGCTGGGAGCGGCAATACTTGCAAAAAGCTACGGAGGAAAGGTGTAAAAATGGCGCTGGATACGTTAAAAAAGATCGACGAGGCTGTAAAGGAAAGACCCGGAGAGCTCGCCAAAGCAAGGGAAAATGGAGCAAATGTTGTGGGATGGTTCAATTACAATATTCCTGAAGAAATAATCCATGCGCTTGGATTGATCCCTGTCAGGCTGGGGAAAGGGGGGGATGACAGGTTGGTTGAGATTGGCGCCAGGTATATTTCAACTAAAAACTGCGTTTTCGTAAGGGAGAGCGTCGGTCTATTTGCTGAGAACCAGGACCCGTATATTAAAAACACGGATATGGTGGCGATAGATGCTACCTGCCTGCAGATGTACCGCATGGCGGAGCTTATAAAATATTATTTCAAGGTTAATACGGTCATCCTCGGTGTGCCGAGAAATTTCTATCTGCCTGAAGGGCAGGAATATTTCTGGAAAGAACTGGAAGCCTTCACACATAGACTGGAAGAATTCTCAGGAAATAAACTTGATAAGAACAAGCTCGCTGAATCCATCAAACTTTACAATGGCATAAGAAAAGCCATAGGAAAACTGTACAGATATCAGGCTGCGGTTGATGCTCCGATCAAATGGCGCGAGGTTTTTGATGTAATACACGCAGGGTATTACCTCGACAGGGAGCAGTACTTTTCGTTATTACAGGAGCTGTTAAAAGAGCTGAAAGAAAAACACGGCGCTCCGGTAACAGCAAAACTGAATGGCGATGCCCGCATCCTGCTGTCGGGAAGCATAATACCTCCCGGAGATTCAAAGCTTTTAGATATTATCGAGCAGGTTGGGGGCAGGATTGTGGGCGATGACCTGTGGTCAGGTCTTAGCCCCTTCCTGCATGTGGATATTAAGGAGCCGTCTATAAAAGGCATAGCGGATGCTTATATCAACAGAGTTCCCCATGCAGCGCTTCCGTACCTTGACCTGAAAACGGACAGGCGGCTTAAGAACCTGAAAAAACAGATCCATGACCAGAAGGCGCAGGGAGTAATTTACCATACGCTGCGTTACTGCGACCCCTTCACGTTCAAGGCAGGTGAGACGAAAGATGTCCTCAAAAAAGAGGGCATACCCCTGCTTGAGATCCATACCGAGTATGCACGCTCTGATATCGAAGCAATAAGAACCAGAGCGGAGGCTTTCGTTGAGATGATACGAAATAAACATGACAGAGAGGTGGAAGCATGAGCAATAACGGACTGTTCAGTTATCCGGCAGAGCTGGAGCCGCAGTTTGCTGAGACCGAGGACATAAATTTCAGGGATGGAACAAGCGTTCCAGCGTCACAGGTCTGGGCCTTCATGACCAGGGAAGCCCCGAAGAGGTTCCCGTTCGCTTTTGACAGCAGCGCCAACCATATCGGCAGGCTTTCTGATGACGTGGAGTTCTTCGGCGGCATCAAAAGGGGCTACCTGACCCTTACTCTTAAGGACCGCCTGTTAGAGGCTCATGGTAGAGGCGTGCCCGTCGTTCTGATCCAGGGCGGGCAGTCCATGGACCCTTATTACGCGGCTGGCGGAATACCGCTGCGACCCGGGTTCGTGATGCAGTGGGCAAGAACCATGCAGGAGGGATTGAATCTCAGGGAGGCTGATCTGCGGGGGCTGGAAATCCTTGAATCAGGCAGGAAAAAGATAAGCATAGAAGCATGCAACCAGATCGCAGCCCACGCAGCTATTGATGATAAAGTCGTGCCTGTTGACCTGATCGCCCCTTACCTCTGCTTACGCTGCTCCGACATGGCTTACCTTGTTGAATCCCACCGCAGTAAAAACGGCGAGGTTCCCAGGTATCTTGTGGATTACCCTATTGAAAATGAAAATAAGGAATGGGCTTTGAGTTATCTCGCTACTATGCTCCGTACACTGACTAAAAAAATCAGTGATGCATCAGGAAAAGAGGTTACAGATAAAGATGTCCTGGAGGAGATAAAGCTTGAGAACAAAGGACGCCAACTGGCTCGTGATATTATCGAACTCTGGTGGTCGGCAAAGGTACCCCCGATAAACAGTACGGACTTTTACGGCGTACCGTTCCTTGCGAACGATTTCGTGGGAGACCCTGTTGCGACCGTGGGAGTTCTGGAAGAGACAAAGAAAGAGGTCGAGGAAAGGGTCAAACATTCGGTCATAGGCACAGGGCTTGTTGACGACCCGAAGCGTCTGTTCGTATGCGGCTCATGCGTGGGCCCGAATCCGCACCACGTTGAGAAAGCCGGAGGCGTACTTGTCGGGCGCGATGATAACTGGAGTTCTGTGAGTTCCGACGTCATGGAAAACGGAGACCCATATGAGAACCTTGGCAGAGCAATACTCTCTTTCCCCTACGAGCAGCCTACAGAGAAGAGGGCTGAGTGGACAGCCGAGCAGGTGAAGAAATCAAGAGCTGATGGTGTAGTATTCATGTACAACTGGGGCTGCAATTTCCAGACCGCGGTGGCAAGAATGATGTCGGATATTATCAAAGAAAAGACCGGAGTACCCACGACATTCATCGAGGTCGGTGAACTGGGGCGCATGGAGGCGCTGGAGCAGTCAGAGAACCGTATCGAGTCTTTTATCGAGATACTGAGGTAAGTGAAAGTTTCTCAGATAAAACCAATTATGGGGTAAGTAGGAAGCAGTAGCCAATAGTGCCTGCAAAACTTAAGGATATCGAAGGAGAACCATGTCAAAGATCCTGGCAGAAAATATCACAAAAATATTCAAGACAAAGACCAACGGCAGGCAGAACGGGAACTCACAACTTCTGGCTCTGGACAGCGTGAACCTGGAAATCAAAAAAGGAGAATTCCTGGCACTGGTAGGTCCAAGCGGATGCGGAAAGTCAACGTTCCTTGACATAGTGGGTGGTATGACCCAGCCAAGCGGCGGGAGAATCTATATCGATGGTAAGCCCATAAACGGCCCTGCTCTGGACAGGGGGATAGTTTTCCAGGGATATGCCCTGTTCCCGTGGAGAAAGGCTCTTGAGAATGTGGAATTCGGGCTGGAAGCTAAAGGAACGCCTAAAAACGAAAGAGAAGCTATCGCACGAAAATATCTCTCGTTAGTGGGATTATCGAGCTTTGAGAACCACTACCCGTATGAACTGAGCGGTGGAATGAAACAGCGCGTTGCAATAGCAAGGGCGCTTGCTTATGATCCTGATGTCTTACTGATGGATGAACCCTTCGGGGCACTGGATGCACAGACAAGGGAGATCCTCCAGGTAGAGCTGTTGAGGATATGGGAAGAAACACATAAGACGATCTTATTCGTGACCCACAGCATCGATGAAGCTGTCTTCCTTGCAGATCGCATTGCGATAATGACTGCACGGCCGGGTGTAATAAAGGATATCGTTGATGTAGATCTTCCCAGACCACGGCTGGATGAAGAAACAAAATCCTCACCTGAATTTGCAAAATTGAGGTACGATATCTGGGGGTTGGTAAAAGGTGAGGTCGCGAAAGCCCAGCAGGAAGTTGGTTGCAGGCACGCTGTTCGAAGTGAATTAATTCAAAAAGCGGGTGCGTAGGCAGATGGAAAAGAACTTCATAAAAGGCATCTCCTTTCTGAGAAACGGCATCCAGAGAAGTTTAATAATAGTGATATTCCTTGCACTCTGGGAAATATTGCCTGATGCAGGTATAGTAGACCGCGCTTTTCTTCCCCCGGTCTCCGAAGTGGTAGCGGCGCTTATAAAAATGCTTTCTTCAGGTATTTTGATAGAACATATACTGATAAGCCTGCAGAGGGCTTTTTTGGGATTTGCTCTTGCAGTGCTGGTGGCTATTCCGCTCGGGATATTGATGGGATGGTATAAACTGTTTGAAAGGTTTGTCGATCCTTTAATCCAGGCTTTCAGGAATACCTCAACCCTGGCGTTATACCCTGTTTTCATACTCTTCCTCGGGATAGGCGAAGCCTCCAAGGTCGCCCTACTCTTTCAAGCATCACTGTGGCCGATTTTGATAAACACCATAAGCGGAGTGAAAAATGTTGACCCGCTCCTGATAAAATCTGCAAGGTCCATGGCTGTTTCGAACGTTTTCATTTTCAGGAAAGTAGTGCTGCCTTCTTCGATACCGTCAATAGCCTCTGGTATCAGGATGAGCGCTTCGATATCTCTTGTGGTTCTTGTAGCTGCAGAAATGATCGGCGCCAAATCAGGGCTGGGGTTTCTCATCATAAATTCGCAGTACAACTTCATGATTCCTGAGATGTACGCTGCAATCGTTACTTTAGTCGTGCTGGGGCTTGCTCTTAATTATGCTCTTGTCTGGCTGGAGAAGAAAGCTACCGGCTGGAAAGAGGAAATAAATATCTAAGGAGGATTTTATGAAACAGAATTTGAAATTTTTTTCGGCTGCACTGGTGATAATAATACTGGTTGCCGGAACAGCCGGATTTGGGTCGTTTTCGAAAAAAGAGGCAGAGGTAAATAAGCCTGGTACATCAAAAGATTTGACCACCCTTCGGACTACGGTAAGTCTGGGTTCTGTAGGTATCCATGATATCGCCGATGAAAAAGGCTTTTTTGCTGAACAGGGAATTAAAATCGAAAGCCTCGGGAGTACAACAGGTGGTACAGAAGGCGTGCAAGCACTGATATCGGGAAGTATTGATTTTGCTTCATCCGCCTGGCAGCCGTGGATAAATGCCGCTAACAGAGGTAGCAAGGTCAAAACTGTAGTAGCTGCTTTCGGGCAAAATGCAGAGTTTCAGGGCCAACTCTGGATAGTGCTAAAAAACAGCACGATTAAAACCGCTAAAGACCTTGTGGGCAAAAAAATAGCAATAAATGTACTCGGGGCAGAGTCGGATTATATTACAAGAGAATATCTGAAAAAGAACGGGCTTTCTATTGACCAGGTTCAACTGGTCGTGGTACCCTGGCCCCAACACGAGCAGGTTTTAAGGAGCAGGCAGGTGGATGTAGTTGCGGCAAATTCACCATTTTCGGATAAATTACTGGAGGGGGGCGATACAAGGGTTCTATTCTCAGGTTATGACGTTAGGGGTGAAACAGCATCGGGTGCTTACGGCGTGCGTGAGGAGCTGATAAAACAACACCCTGAAACCGTAAAAAGATTTGTTGCCGCGATTGCAAAGGCATATGATTGGTCGGAAGAGAATCCAGTGGAAGCTAAAAAAATCGTTGCTGAGATATATAAAAAGAGGGGAGGAAATCCTGAGTTAGCGAAATACTGGAGTCCTAAGAGGGCATGGGAGCATGGCTTCATAAAAGATACGGATATTCAGTGGTGGCTCGATATTTTTGTCAAGGATGGAATAATAAAAAATGGCCAATTGAAGCCTTCTGATATCTATACTGAGGAATTTAACCCGTATTCCCAAAAATAAGCGAGGTTCATAATGAAAAAAAAATTGAAATTCTTTTCGGCTGCACTGGTATTAGTAGTCCTGATTGCCGCAGCGGCTGGATCTGGATTGTTTTCGAAAAAGGAAACAAGAGCTATTGATAATACACCTGCCATACAAAAAGACCTGCTCACACTTAGAACTACAGGTAACCTGGGTTCTTCTGCGCTCCCTATCGATATCGCTGAGGAGAAAGGGTTTTTCAGGGAGCAGGGTATTAAACTTGAAATAATCGGGGCTACACAGGTAGGTACAGAAAGTGTGCAGGCGCTACTGGCTGGAAGCATTGATATTGCCGGCTCTGCCTGGCAGCCGTGGATAAATGCAATTAATAGAGGTGCGAGGCTCAAAGTTGTGGTAGCAGGGCAGGGGCAAAATGTGAAGGAACCCGGCATACTCTGGATAGTGTTGAAAAACAGCAGCATTAAAAGCGCCAGGGACCTAATTGGCAAAAAAATCGCTGTAAATGGACTGGGGGCTGAGGGAGACTATGTTACAAGAGAATACCTGAGGCAAAATGGGCCCTCCATCGACCAGGTCCAGTTGATCGTAGTCCCGTGGCCTCAGCACGAGCAGGTTTTGAAGAGCGGACAGGTCGATGTAGTTGCAGCAAATTCACCATTTTCGGATAAATTATTGGATGGAGGGGATACAAGAGTTTTGTTTTCTAACTATGACGTACGGGGTGAGACTGCATTGTATGTCTATGGAGTGCGGGAGGACCTGATAGAACAAAATCCTGAGGCTGTAAAAAGATTTGTTGCTGCAATAGCTAAGGCGTATGACTGGTCGGCAGAGAACCCCGAAGAAGCTGAAAAAATTGTCGCTGAGATATATAAAAAGCAAGGTGGGAATCCTGACCTGGCAAAATACTGGAGTCCTAAAAGGACATGGGAGCACGGGTTTATAAAAGATAAAGATGTGCAGTGGTGGTTTGATATATTTGCCAAAAATGGAATAATAAAGAACGGCCAATTGAAGCCTTCTGATATCTACACCAATGAATTTAACCCGTATTTCAAAAAATAAAGCAGGTGAAGTAATTGGCGATAATTCCAGAATATGAGCTTGATGTCAGAGGTGAAAAATGCCCGTATCCTCTTATCAGAACGCAACAGGAAGTAGAAACGCTGCCAAAAGGCGCAGTGCTTGAAGTGATAGCAAATGATCCTGAAGCCTGGCAGAATATCGATGTATGGATAACAAAATCGGGTCATGAGTTCATTGATGTCGTGATAAAAAAGGGAGTTTACCACATCTTTATCAGGAAAACGTGACCGAATAAAAGGAGCCTTGTAAATGGTAAAAAAATCAATAACTTATTTTGAACAGAACAGAAGGACACCTGAAGGAGTCGAGGATGTATATAATACGATTTTTGCAGTGGCAGAAAAATGAAGTCCGCTGATTGATAGTGAAAACTGAAATGAAAACTACAGGCAGGCTGAAATTTTTACTGTCAGAAACCTCCGGTGCCTTTGGCGACCGGTACTGGAAGGGCTTTGGATTAAGGGAGCATGCACTTTTAGCTGACAGCGACGCTCAGTTCTGGATAGACTGGCTGGTAACGGAAGGGAAGATAAAGGAAGGTCAGTTTAAACCCTCTGATTCTATACGAACAGTTCAATCCTTATTAAAAGAAATAAGATATAAGCCAGAGTCCGGACTCGAACCGGAATGAAATCGCTCTGCAGGCGATTGCGTAGCCGCTCCGCCACCCTGGCGATACGCTTTGTGGAGTGTGATTTTGTTCACCGAAGAGAGCACAAAGTTCGCAAAGATTAAGTCGAACGCGCAAAATTCTAAAAATAGGAAGTGGCTAACCAGTAACCACCTCCGGGGCATTAAAGTTCAGCCCGTACAGGCTCTGCCGCGCATCCTGGAAATAGAAGCGCTCCTGCAATACTTTTTCTTCTTTCAGCCTGTTCAGGGCATAGCGCACTGTCCTGGCTGGAAGATAGGTTTGCTTTACAATATCTTTCTGTGTTAAAAAGCCGCTCGATTCAAGCACTTTGAAAACAAGTTTTGCTGATGGCGGTAAATGATCTATCTTATTCGGTTCAATCTGTAGGCCATTATTGGCAAAGACGATTCCTTCTAAAATTCATTTTTAAATTCTCCGACTTAAAATTGGATTTATCGTTTATAAAGCTATTTATTCGAGCAATTGTTGTCGCAATTGACCTGATTTTTTAAGATGTAAAAATAGATAGGAGGCGAAATGTGACCCAGCGGACACATTCCGTTATTGCCCTTACTGACAATTGCCAATCATCTGGCATGTGTATTTAACCTTTCAAATCGGAGATGGTGTAAAATCTCTTCGTGTTGAAGTTGTTCGGATGGTTTTTGCTGAACAATGACGAACCGAGACGGGACACAGATTACACAGATGATACGGATGCGCACGGATTGAAATTATCCGTGAAAATCCGTCAAATCCGTGTCATCTGTGTTCTATTCATAATTGTCCAACACCAAACTTTTTTACAGCCTCAAATCGGATATTTATCCGGAAATCTTCTGAATTTGGATCTATTAAGGAAAAAATTACCTCATATTTTCGATCTCGTATATCGAAATCCCAGGCGCTCACTTTGCCCCGAAGCCTCCCCGCAGGAAGCGCCTCAGGTCTTCATCTTCGTCGGGATTTTCATTTTTGTTTCTTTCTTCACTAGTATAATTCATATCTTACCTCAAAAAATAGGGAAAGGGGGGGCACTAATGGATAGGATAATTTAATGCGCCCCATTTTTGTTTACCCATTCAACAGAACTTCGTCTATGGCAAAAGCATTCCTGCCGCAGTCACCACATGATGCCAATGCGATTCCTCTTATGAAATCCGCACTCGTTATCGATATCACCTGCATACAGTTCGGGCATTTGTACTGTTGGGTCGATTTCATATAAGCCACCAGACATTATCATGCATCCGGGCATTACCCCCAATTTCGCCCAATGCTTTCTCCGGATCACTTTCTTTTGCAGGGTTGATAGCCTTTTCGTTTTTACTGTATTCTATTCCGGGGACAAAGTAAATCCCTTCTGTTTTCTTGTAGTGTCATTTTATCACCAAAACAACATAGTTTTCATAGATATTTAAATCGAGTAAATGAGCCAAATTTGACAAATTCATTTGGTTTTCAGGAAGACAAAGGCAATTATTACCTCAAACAAATTTTATTAAAAAGTCATTTTATCTGATACAGGCACTGTCTGGCATCCTGGAAATATTCACGCTCTTCTAAAATATCTTCTTGTTTTAATCTGTTCAAGGCATAGCGCACTGTTCTTGTGGGAAGACGGGTAACTTTAGTTATCTCTTTTTGTGTCAGTGGCCCATGGTTTTCAAGTATATTAAGAACAAGTTTCATCGAAGGTGAGAAACCATCGATCTTAATCGAACTATAATTTCCCAATCCTTTACCTGGAATGCCTGTATCCGTCAAACTGAACCCATCACCTGACAAAATATCCCTCATGGTTGATCACTTAAACCATTTTATGAAGAGTATCAGCATAAGTTTAACCTACCAGGCAATTGTTGTCGCAATAATTCCGGTTCTGTTCAGATGGTGACAAAACCTGCCTGCATATTCAGGGATATATATATCATCTTTTTATATAGAAAGAGAAGTGAAAAATATGTTCAATCAAAGAAGGGATCGTTTTTGCCATCCATGACAAATGGAATGGTGAAGTACCGGAAATAGATGAAAATACAGAGGAAATACAAGGAGAATCGCCATTTGAGAACTATGCAAAGGAAAGACTGACAAGACCGGAATACCGTCGAATAAGGATCGGCCTTGAAAGATTAAGGCGCTCGCTTTCGATAATTGAAGGAAGCTGGCAACGTACAAGCAGGCATCATGCACAAATAGAACTTGGAAACATTCTTAGTCGCCAGCATGAGATCGAAAATGATGCAGAAAATATCGAAGATATGTACCTGCGTGAATATATCTATGAACAGCTCGATATAACAGCTTCTGCAAGACGGTCTTTAGCGCAAGATGTGAGATGGGATGTCCAGGCCAGTAAGAGGTATTAGAGTATATTATGAATGATATGGATGTTTTTGTTAGAAAATCTGCCAATTACAGAATCTGGGTAGATGAGACGGGAGTGGGGCGCATCCGTATCCTGAAAAGGATAAACTTCAAGACTCTTGTATCTCTTTTTGAGGAACTTCATGGGGAGATAAAAAAGAGAATTGCAGGCAATCCCGGAAAGGTTCAAATTATTTTTTATATATCCAAATCCCTCTATGATGAAATGTCTGTTAATGCAAAGGAATTCCTGGGATTCTGCCAATCCTGCATGGGTATTAAATTCGATCTTGTTTTAATAGAGATGTAAAAATCAGAACAATTGTGTCAACATCTGCCTCTTTCTGTAATTATATATATCCACCAGCATAATCTTTCAATTACGATTAATATGATCGAAAAAATATGCACGCCTTCCCGGATAAACAACCCCTGTCGAATGAAAGTAGAAACTGAAAAATCCAAAAATGATGTTGAGTTTGATAAGATAGTTAAATTCCTGAATGACCAGAAAGCGGTAATGGATTACGCAGGTTTAAATTAGTTCCATTTTTTGCCGCAATTATTCGGTTTTTGTAATCATCGCTCCAATTATCGCCTGTTTCTCTGCATATTTATATGCATCTGCCCATTTGCAGTTGCTTATTTCCTAAGCAGGTGAATTAAGAATGAATTTAAGAAGGGATCGTCTTTGCCGTCAAAGATGACAGCAATTTAATGCATAGTTATGGAAAACGCAGTGAAGAGTATCTACATATCCGGGATTTCCTGCAAAAACAGAAGAGCATTTTAAGGAATTCGAGGTGGAATTAATGAAAGCAAAAATTGTTACTATTTTTTTGATTACAGTTTTGATCGGGACATTATTATCAGGATGTGTCGGTAATCCAAAGTCTGAGACCCAGGCCAAGCCAGCTGTCACTACATCACCTGGAATTACGGCTGCACAGACCACTGTAAATTCGCAGGAACTTGAGGGCACTATAACGCTTTCGGGCGCATTTGCTTTGTATCCCATGGCTGTACGCTGGGGCGAGGAGTTCAAGAAGCTGCATCCCAAAGTGAGAATCGACATCTCCGCTGGCGGTGCGGGCAAGGGCATGGCTGACACGCTTGGCGGGCTTGTCGACATCGGCATGATATCAAGAGATGTTGATCCCTCGGAGATCCAGAAAGGCGCATATCCGATCGGTGTGACCAAGGATGCCGTTGTAGCCACAGTCAACGCAAAAAACCCGGTGCTTAACGATCTCCTGAGTAAGGGTGTCAAAAGAAAGACCTTTGCGGCTATGTATCTCAACGGGACTGTCAATACGTGGGGCGATGTAGTCGGGACTGAAAATAAAGCAGAAATTCATGTATATACGAGAAGCGATGCATCGGGCGCTTCTGATATTTGGGCAAAGTACCTGGGAGGGAAACAGGAAAGTCTCAAAGGCACAGGGGTTTACGGTGACCCCGGACTGCTTGCTGCGGTTCAGAAAGACCCCTTGGGAATAGGATATAACAACTACAACTATGCATTTGATATGATAACCGGGCAGCCAGTATCAGGCATTCAGGTAATACCATTCGACGTGAATGAGAACGGTATTGTTGATCCTGATGAGAATATAAGCACCAAGGAGAAAACAATTGCAGCCATTAAAAAAGGTGTCTTCCCGAGTCCACCAGCGAGAGTTGAATTATTTGTGACAAAAGGAAAGCCCACGGGAATTACGTCTGAATTCATCAGATGGGTTCTCACAGACGGGCAGAAATTCGTGGATGAAGCAGGCTATATACAATTGTCCAATGAAACACTTAACGGTGAGTTGAAAAAAGTTGAATGAAAGGTTAAGGGAAAAACTTGACCTTATATTTTTTATTTCAGTAAAAAGTGTATAACTCATGAATACTAGAAAACTAAAGGATGCCATTGCAGGTAGGCTAATGCTGGTTGCTGCTATATTCTCAAGCATTCTTGTATTTATTGTAGCTATTGCCCTTTACCTGCGATCAAAGCCAATCCTCGAAACGAAATCGCTGGGGGATCTTTTGCTCGGAAGTACATGGCTTCCCTCCCAGGGTGAGTTTGGCTTCTACCCGTTCATCCTGGGTACGGTCTATGTAACAGGGCTTGCCATGGTCTTCGCAGTACCCCTCTCTATCCTGAGTGCGGTCTATCTTGCGGAGTATGCCAATGAGAGATTGAAGTCAATGATCTTGCCCCTGATAGACCTGCTTGCAGGCATACCCCCTGTGGTATTCGGAGTTTTCGGGGTGCTGGCCATTGTACCTCTTGTAGCAGCCATCGCACCATTATTCAGAAACTCGGGAATACCCCTGTTGAGCGGCGGCAGCTACTCCACCGGTTACAGCCTGCTTGCCGGCGGCATCGTGCTTGCTATCATGGTGTTCCCCATTATTATCTCGATCTCATATGAGGTGTTCAAGGCAGTGCCATTTGATGTGAGGGAAGCATCCCTGTCACTTGGGGCCACACGGTGGCAGACAATAAAGCATGCTGTGATAAGAGCCGCGATACCGGGCATAGCAGCCGCGGTTATATTGGGCTTCTCCCGAGCGATCGGAGAGACGATGGCTGTCCTCATGGTTGTTGGGAATGTGGCGAAAATACCCTCTTCGATATTCGATCCGGCTTATCCTCTCCCTGCACTTATCGCCAATAACTACGGGGAAATGATGTCCATACCGATGTATGATTCAGCCCTGCTGCTTGCCGCTCTCATATTGATGCTGATCATTCTCTTCTCCACTCTTGGCGCAAGACTGATATTGATACGCATTGAGAGGGGGATGCATGGATAAACTTCGTGAGGAAAAGATATTCAAGGCTCTTATGATATCATCGCTGGCCATAGTGGTGGGCAGCCTTTTCATGGTCGCTGGTGTCATTGTCTGGAATGGTGCGCCTGCTCTTTCGCTATCTATGGTTACACAGCTGCCCAAGGGTGGGTACTATCTTGGAAAAGAGGGAGGCATTCTGAATGCCATAGTGGGCTCTCTGTACCTGGCGTTTGGCAGCCTGATCCTTGCGTTGATGATAAGCCTGCCTGCGGCGCTGTCACTGCAAAAAGATTATATCGGAAAAACAAAGGCTGCATATTACATCAGGCTCTCACTTGACGTACTCTGGGGCACTCCCTCTATCGTTTACGGAGCATTCGGTTTCATTATCATGCTCTATCTTGGCATGAGAGCATCGCTTCTGGGTGGAATAATCGTCCTGACTTTACTGCAACTGCCCATAATGATCCGCACCATGGAAGAGGTAATAAAAATGGTCCCTGCAGAATTGAAGGAAGCCTCTTATACCCTCGGCGCAACGCGTTTTGAGACCACCACTGGCGTAGTGGTGAGACAGGCGCTTCCAGGGATAGTGACTGCTGTAATCCTTGCCTTCGGCAGAGGGATCGGAGATGCCGCCTCTATTCTGTTCACAGCAGGCTATACAGACAGCCTGCCGCGCTCGCTTTTTGACCCTGTGGCTTCATTGCCGCTTGCTGTTTTTTTCCAGTTAGGAACGCCTTTCCCCGAGGTGCAGCAACGTGCGTATGCAAGCGCACTGATACTTCTATTAATAGTACTTGCACTCAGTTTAACATCACGGTATTTATCCAGGAAATTCAAGAAAAACATTATAAGGTGATTAAATTTGAAAAGTCATATCAGTATCCAGGATGTTAATGCGTTCTACGGCGATCATCAGGCTTTAAAAGGCATAACAGTTGAAATACCGGAAAAGCAGATAACAGCGATCATAGGACCGAGTGGATGCGGGAAGAGCACCTTACTCAAATGTTTCAACAGGCTTATTGATCTCACGGACGGAGCAAGAGCTTCAGGGAAAATAATTGTCGATGGCATAGATGTCCTTAACGGCAGCGTTGATATCACTGATGTGAGGCGCAGAATGGGACTGCTGCCGCAAAAACCAAATCCTCTTCCGATGTCGATATACGATAATGTGGCTTATGGACCTCGGGTGCACGGCACCAAAGACAAGAAAAAATTGGATCAAATAGTAGAGAAATACCTGAAAATCGCCGGTCTCTGGGATGAAGTGAAAGACCGCTTAAAGTCACCTGCATCGAAACTTTCCATAGGTCAGCAGCAGAGGCTCTGCCTTGCGAGGGGGCTTGCCGTCGAGCCTGAGATAATCCTGTGCGACGAGCCCACGTCGGCTTTAGATCCGGTCTCATCGCAGCATATCGAACAGCAGCTCCTCAAACTCAAGACTGATTACACCATCGTGATAGTCACCCACAACATCCACCAGGCCATGAGGCTTGCTGACTATGTGATCCACCTATACCTCGGCGAAATCGTAGAGCATGGTCCTGCAAATGAGGTTTTTGAAAACCCGAAGGAAGAGAGGACGCGGGCATATATTAATGGAACTTTCCTTGCAGATGTGAAAATAGATGAAGTGATCAACACGAAGGGGAATGTGTGCCCATATAATTTTGTATATGCTAAACAGGCGCTGCATAACCTCGGGAAGGGTAAAATCCTCAAGGTGATCGTGGATGACCCTACGGCAGTCACGGAGGTGCCACGGGGCATGGAAGCCGATGGTCACGAGGTATTGAATGTAAGGCAGATAAATAAGACCGACTGGGAGATAGTCATTCGAAAAAAAGATTAAGTTAGAACGATTATTAACAAGCAGAGGCGCATTCTCTCTGGATCTTATGCGTTAGAAATACCTATATATACTAAATTATCTATGTAAAGGCCCAGAGGTATTGAAGTGTTTTTAGTAGGCGAGGCTTTAATCGGCGAGGAACCAGAACTGGCTCATATTGATCTGATCATTGGAGAGAAAACAGGCCCTGTTGGGACGGCTTTTGCGAACGGATTTACACAGTTATCCGTAGGGCACACACCGCTTTTATCTGTCATAAGGCCGAACCTGCTCACAAAACCTGCCACGCTCATCGTACCGAAAGTAACGGTCAAGAACATGGCGCAGGCAGCCCAGATATTCGGTCCTGCGCAAAGTGCGGTGGCAAGAGCGGTGGCGGATTCCGTTCAGGAAGGCGTAATCCCGGAAGACCAGGTGGAGGACTTAAGCATCGTGGTCAGTGTATTCATCCATCCTGAAGCGAAAGATTACAATAAGATATATCGCTACAATTACGGCGCCACGAAGCTCGCAATTGAAAGAGCGATGCAGGGATTCCCGGATACCAAGACCGTAATGTACGAAAAGGACAGAACTATGCACCCGGTAATGGGATTCAAGGTCGTCAGGTTATGGAACCCGCCATATTTGCAGGTGGCTATAGATATTCCAGATATTGAGGCGGTCAAAGGCATATTAAAGCAGATACCCCAGAGCGATCATCTTATTATCGAAGCCGGTACCCCACTCATCAAGAGATATGGCGTTGAAGTCGTACAATCCATAAGGGAAGTGAGGCCGAATGCGTTTGTGGTGGCGGATTTGAAGACCCTGGACACAGGCAACCTTGAGGCGCGCATGGTGGCGGATGCTACTGCTGATGCTATAGTGATCTCCGGATTAGCGCCCGTTTCTACTATCGAAAAGGCGATAAAGGAAGCCAAGAAGACCGGCATCTACGCAGTTATCGATATGCTGAATGTTGAAAACCCGCTCGAAGTGCTAAAGAAGCTCACCATCAAACCTGATGTCGTGGAACTCCACAGGGCTATTGATACCGAGAACAAGGCAAAACATGCATGGGGAGATATCCCGGCAATGAAGAAGCTATCAGAGAGATTGCTCGTCGCGGTGGCAGGCGGAATCCGTGTGGATTCGGTCAAGGATGCCCTCAAGGCAGGTGCGGATATAATAGTGGTCGGCCGTGCGATCACGAAGGCCAAAGATGTGCGCTCCATGACAGAGCAGTTCATAGAGGAGCTGAAACAGCCGGAGATCGACCAGTACAGGATAATGACTGATTTTTAGTAATAAAATACAGAATAATTCATATCCTTCAGGGAATTAATCCTTTATGCTGACCAGCCGGACTGGACACCCAGATCCATTATTTTTATTCGGTCATCTTTTCCAGAAACTCTTTCTTTTGTTATCTCGCAAAGCATACTTTTAAAAGATTTATGAGGCTGGATATACATAATGCGCATGAAGGATTTTAAATATAATGAATATATTAAACAACTGTTATGCTACAAAGGCATCTTCTAATGAAGTATTTAAATAGAAATATAATGTTAGAAACAGGTCTCGGGACACTATACAGCGGGAAGATACTAGATCTGGATGATTGGGGTATTGAATTTTATTCCGACGACAAAGATTTAAACCCTGCAATTATTTCATGGAATGACATCAGAAAAATCATATTAGCCGACGAAGACAAAATCATTTCCAAAGAAAAAAACTCGGATAAGATCAAAGTGGGAGAACGTATAAAAGAAAGGGCAAAAATATTTTAGTGGATGACCGTTGGTTTTACACCAGTATTCCTCGGATGCCCTTAACACTACTTTTCTCAATAGTAATTATGGAATTGTGTAGCTATAAAAAATATTATGGTACATAGCCATCTTCTGACAAAGCATTTGAATAAAGTTATTGAAATAGAGACCGGACGTGGCAGTATATATAAAGGAAAAATGACGGACATTGATGATTGGTGCGTACATTTTATACCCCGGGACAGAAAATTGAAACCCGCTATTATTTTATTGGATGACATAAGAAAGGTAATATTGGTGTGAGAGCAAAAGATCTGCATGAAAAAGAAGTCAGTTCCTGATAAATCTTAGCTCCTTTTATAAATCTCTCATTCAGGGAAAAGTCTTGTTGTAACAATGAAGTAATTCTATCAAAGAAGGATCCGGGTATAAACAGTGCCATTCAATTCCATGCATTTGAAGATTAAAGCTAATTCTGGTGTTAATTTGGGTATAATTCTGGAAAAATACTATTATATGATAAAAGAAAATAGCGTTTGTAGAGGATTAATAACTCTTATAAGATTCACTTCCTATCCTATCCAAAAATCTTGTAATCCTCTACCTATTCTATTAACATTTCTGCCGCCGTGAATTCCTCTGTAAATCTTTCTACAACAACCTTTACATATCTTGCCACTATACTACGAAGAAATGGGACAACCTGCTGTTCTTGAAGAGAAAGTTAAAAGATATGAGAGCATGCTACGCAAAGCGCTTTCGGCTGTGGAATTGGCTCCACAGGAACATTCTCATTTGAGAAAAGTTTCGGATGATTTTATAAACATGGCAAATTCGTATTATGAAGACGGCAAGTTTTTCATTGAAGGCGGGGACCTTGTTAATGCCCTGGCCTGTTTCAGTTATGGCCATGCCTGGCTGGATGCGGGCGTGAAACTCGGTGTTTTTAAAGTGAGCGATGAGAGTCTATTTACGATCTAAGAGAGGAATACCAAATGACCAATTATATTGTTACACTTGAAGCCGCCTGGCTTGTGAAGAGTGTGGAAAGTGTTGAAGATGCGATGAATATCGCGATCTCCGAGGTTGGAAAGCAGCTAAATCCTGATCTTAACTTCGTGGAGATCGAGGTCGGTGCAACAAGCTGTCCTGCTTGCGGTGAGGCATTTGACAGCGTTTTCATGGCCGCTGGTACTGCGCTTGTTGGAATCCTGCTTGAGATGAAGGTCTATGACGCCGAGAGCGAAGAACACGCTGCGAGAATAGCAAAATCCACTATAGGCAAGGCATTGAAAAGCACCCCGCTTGATGTTGTGGATGTGGAAGAGTTCGAGGGTGGGAAAGAGAAGAAAGAAAAGAAGAAGCGTACAGAAGAAAAATGAGGCTGGCTGGGCTTATTTCAGGTGGCAAGGACTCGTCCTTTGCAATATTAAGGGCTCTGCAGGAAGGTCATGAGGTCACAGACCTTGTTACAATAGTGCCTGCGAATGAAGACTCATACATGTTCCATTCCGCGAACATCCATCTTACAGGGCTGATTTCGCAGGCATGCGGTATCCCTCTTACATCAATGATGTCTTCTGGTGAGAAAGAAAAAGAACTCGATGACCTGAAAAAAGCCCTGGGCAATGTAAAGGTTGAAGGTGTTGTGGTCGGAGCGATCGAATCGGAATACCAGGCCTCACGGGTAAGGCGCATTTGCGAGGAACTTGGATTGAAAATGTACGCCCCCCTGTGGCATAAGGAGCCGGAGGGTTTACTGCGTGAAATGATAAAGTGCATGGATATCAGGATGGTCAAGGTCGCTGCTGCCGGCATGGACGAATCATGGCTCGGGCGGCGCTTTGATGAGAAGATGGTCGAGGACCTGAAGACGCTTCACAGGAAATACAGGGTGCACATCGCCGGGGAGGGAGGCGAATATGAAACGCTAGTGCTCGATGCGCCTTATTATGAGAAGAGGCTTAACATGATTGAAACAAGAAATATTTGGATGGGAGACTATGGCGTGATGAAGGTGATGCGGGCGGAGCTGGCTATAAAATAACATAATTTAAATTATGATAATTCATATTATGTTAATCGAAAGTCTTATTACCCCGTAAATTAATTATTCACTGTGAAATATAGATTTGTTGACCGTGAAAAGGAATTGGGATTCCTTAGAGCGAAATATTCCTCCGGGTCATCCGAATTAATAATAATATACGGCAGGAGGCGGGTGGGTAAAACCGAATTGATCAAGGAATCAATGGCAGGCAGCCCGTTAAATGCGCTCTATTTACTTGGAGAACTCCAGAAGGAGAACCAGCTTTCGGCTATCTATTCAACTGTTGCCGGAATTTCGCTGGGAGATGAGTTCCTCAAGAACAATCCTTTCAATACATGGCAGGCATTCTTTGACTACCTCACAAAATCCATTGAAAAAAATGGGATGGTGCTGGTTTTAGATGAACTTCCTTACATCCATAAGACAAATCCAAATTTTATATCGATACTTCAGTATTTTTGGGATGAAAAATGGAAGAAAATGAACCTGAAGCTCATCCTGTGCGGCTCGAGCATTTCGATGATGCAGAAAATAACGCTTTCCTACGCAAGCCCGATATATGGAAGGCGCACAGGACAGATAGACCTTCAACCGCTTAATTATCTTGATTTCAGGGGACTTTTCGATGATTGGGATGAAGAAAGCATACTGGGCGCCTATGCAGCATTGGGGGGCATACCGCGCTACGCGGAGGAGTTCGACCGCAGCAAAACCTTGCATGAGAATGTAATGAAGGCGTTCCTTGATAAGGACGCGTTTCTTTACAAAGAGGCAAAGTTCCTGCTGATGGAGGAGCTTAAGGATTTTGCCAATTATTTTTCTATCCTCAAGGCCGTGGCTCTGGGGAAAAGCACGTTCAACGAAATTTCTAATTTTTCCGGCGTATCCACAAGCAAACTTTTTGTGTACCTCTCAAAACTGATAGAATTGAATGTAATCAGGAGAGACATACCGGTAACGTTATCAAAAGAAAAATCCACACGCGTTGGTAATTACACGTTAAAGGATTATTTCTTCAGGTTCTGGTTCAGATACATTTACCCGAACTCTTCCCTCATCGAGATAGGAAGACCTGATATCGTTCTTGAAATGATAAACAGGGATTTCAATGAATACCTGGACTCGATCTTTGAGGATGTTTCAATTGAACTTTTGCAAAGTCTATCCCTGAACGGAGAACTACCGCTTTTAACGAAATGGGGAAAATGGTGGCGCATGGACGATGAAATAGATATCGTTGCTACAAATGAGGCCACAGGAGATATCCTGTTCTGCGAATGCGAGTGGCAGGAGAAAGAGAGTGATATAAGGATCATGGAGGAACTATTGGAAAAGTCTGAAAGAGTTGAATGGGGTGATGAAAAACGGAAGAACCATTATGCTGTGGTGATAAGAAGAGGATTCACGGAAGAGGCGAAAAGGTTTGCCGAAGAGAAAAAAATCCGCTTATTTTCATTGAATGATCTGACTCTTGCATCGACCAAAAGCAAAGAAAAGAGATTTACAGTAATGCCTACATAGCAAGATACGCAAGACATGGGGTTGAAGCCCGAAAAGCTTATTATCTTAGAATTCTAACATCTAAGATATGAGTGATTTAGTGAAGATATCCTCAAAAGGACTGTTGACACTTCCCAAGTCCATTCGAGAACAATTGAATATTAATGTAGGCGATTATCTTGATGTTACTATTGAAGCTGGCAAGGTTATACTTCAAAAAGTCGATATAATCCCAAAAAAAATAGACTGGGAGAACGAAGATAAGGTTTGGAAGGAATACACTGCCAGAAGATTGGCTAAGGAATAATTTAAAAATGATGCTAAAACAGGGAAGCATTGTACTTGTTGATTTTTCTTATAGTAACTTAAAGGAAACTAAGTTCAGACCTGCATTGGTAATCAGCAATTTTGAATATAATGAAAACTCCATGGACGTTTTGGTGATGAGGGTAACATCAAGATCCAGAGAAGACGGGTGGAACGTGGAAATAGAGAGAAAGGACCTGGAAGAAGGGGCACTTGATATCGACCCGAGTTATGTAAAAGTGGACTCCATCTTTACGGTTGAAAAAAAGATCATAAGAAAAGTAGTTGCACAGTTAAATGATGAAAAAATTGAGGAAATAAAGGGGCAATTTTTTAAACTATTTTAGTTAGTTGCATCATAAAAGGCGACTTCCGGTTCGCCTGTGTTCAGGATCGCGGCTGCCGGGGCACTTCGCGGAGAGTCGCACTTTCCGTTTTCTCTATTTTATTCAGGTTAATTTATGTATCCCATTAAAGCTACACATTTATCACTATTTAAATATTAATCTCAGGCGCAGATATGCTCCCAGGCAATCGTATTTTGAAAGGATAAGCGTTTTCGGCATTTTGGGACGATGAGAGTTACAAGAGAGGAACCGGGAGAGAAACAGGTTTACATGAATAAGCTTAATTACTATTAATTACTAATATTAACTAAATTAGTAATTAATAGTAATTGAAATGATTTATGAAAATTCCAGAAAGCCCTCCAAAGATATCACATAATGAGATCGGTAATGCACTCAAATATTTAAAAAATGATCCCTATGATCGATTAATTAAAGAAGCTATTAACAAATATTTGTACTGGTCTGAATTTAAATATAAAGCTGGATTTGATGCGATAGGACCTGAAGTATTATGGGCATTTATTAAAATAAATAGAAATTTAAGTGCTGAAAAAATTAAAATAAGTGACATAACAGGATTTGAATTCAAATATAATCTGACAACTTATATTCAACAAAAATTACATGAATTTGATCTCAATCTTGGGGGAAGACTCGGTTCAGAAGAGATAATTCCCAGCAGTGATAAGAATCGATATTTAATCAGTTCAATTATGGAGGAGGCAATTGCTTCAAGTCAATTGGAGGGAGCGGCTACAACAAGAAAAGAAGCCAAGAAGATGTTAAGACAGGAAAGGAAGCCAAAAAACAAATCTGAACAAATGATACTGAATAATTATAACACTATAAAAAAACTGAACGAATTAAAAGGTGAAAAACTTACAAAGGAATTAATTTTAGAAATTCACTCTTCTATTACAAAAGATACTTTAAATGATCCAGGCATGGAAGGACAATTTAGAAAATCAAATGATATTGTTGTTGTAAGTTCAAGTGGAGAAGTTGTTTATATCCCGCCAGTTTTTGAACATATTGAAGAAATAATGAGGGATTTTTGTATTTTTGCCAATGGATCAAATGAAAAAAGATTTTTTCATCCAATTATCCGGGCTACGATTTTACACTTCCTGATCGGTTATATACATCCATTTACTGATGGAAATGGGAGAACTGCAAGAGCGATTTTTTATTGGTATTTACTTAAAGAGGGCTATTGGCTGATTGAATATATGTCCATTTCCAGAATGATCGTAAAATCGCGGGCACAATATGCGAGATCTTATTTATATTCGGAACTTGATGAAAATGATTTAACTTATTTTATTAATTACCAATTAAAAACAATGGGTCTGGCATTTGATAGCTTAAAAGAATATATAAGTAGAAAAATCATGGAAAAACGAGAATTATACGATCTCAAAAAAATCAAAGGCATTAATGACAGGCAAATATTTATATTAAAATTATTGTCCGATGAACCAGAGTTTACATTTACAATAAAAGAGATCCAGAACAGGTTTAACACGGCTTATCAAACAGCCAGGACAGATATAATAAGCCTGGAAAAGTATGGGCTTATTAAAGAGAATATTATTGGAAAGAAGAAATTAATGTATTATCGTTCTGAAAATTTTGATGCAATACTATCTAAATTGATCAAGGAATGACCAGGAATAGTATATCGATCACCTCCTGCGACTTCCGGTTCGCCTGTGCTCAGGATCGCGGCTGCCGGGGAATTGCGCACTTCGCGGAGATGCACGGTGGGATTTGGAGCATGTGGTGAAGGGGCTGAGGTTTGCATTTTTAGGGGGGGTTTGTTACGGGTGTGGGCTGTTGTTTGGCTTTTTCTCGTCTATTTTAAGGCACACGTTACGACCTTGAATTAAAATTTGATAGGTATCTAGACACTAATGCTTGAGGATTTGGTCATGGAAGCTGCTTGACTTTTTTTGCGGCGCGCCGCACAGAATTAGGGTGAAGTCGTATTAAAGCTATTATTAATCACAAACCCCGGACTTAAGGTCACAAGGCCTATATCAACTGCTTTTAAAAATATCCCGCACAATCCCTCCCTTCCACCCACATCCATCCCCCAATCTCACACCCCAATATCCATCTCCTCATCCGCTCTGACTTCCGGCACCTCATGCTTCTCCTCATACTCCCTCTGCGCCGCCCACAGCGAGGGAGCATCCTTGCTCCTCCCTTTGACATCGCTCGTTAGCCTCTTCCTTATCCTCACTAGGGTCGGCGTATTTATCGCCACTCCTGAGATTATTGCCTGGCCTTTCGCAAGGGAAGGTAACTCCGAGATTAAATCCCTGCTTGCCGATTCGATGCTCTGGGCAATCTGCTGCTGGTCGGTGGGGTTGATTATCCGCATCGTGATCTGGGTCATACACTGCGAGAGCGAATCAGCATCCAGTTTGCTCGGCCGCTGGGAGACGAGGCAAACACCAATGCCGAACTTCCTTCCCTCAGAAAGTATGGTCTTCAGGACGCTCTTTGATTTTGCCTCCCCGCTGTGAGGCGCGAACCTGTGCGCCTCTTCTATGACCACGAAGACAGGATACGGAAGGAACTTATCCACATGTGTCTCATTATACCGATTGTTCTCAGTGCCCTCCCGCGCATCGAATAATCTGCGAAGCATCACAGAGGCGATCATCTGCTGGAAGGTCTCTTCGATGCCAGAAACATCCATGATCGTAAGCTGTCCCACTTTGAAATATTCAGCAAGCGGAATGGTCTGGAAGTCGTCGAATATGCTGGCGTAAAGCTTCCCGAACCTCCATAGGATGCCTTCGATCGTGGGCTCGTTGTTCGAGTCGCGCAACGCTTCTATCTCCTGCTTCAATTCATTACGCGTGAACTTTTTCTTGCTGCTGTTCTTCAAGTTGTGATATGCGGACCGAAAAAGCGTCTTCATCTTATCCGACATGGTGCCGTCGTCCATTATGCTGATGAAATCGCTGACCAGGAGGTCACTGATACGGATTTTTATATTATCCGGTTTAACGATCCTGACCTTCGGACGATATGAAACGGTGATGAATTCGGCCATGTTCTGGACTTCACCAAGCGAAGAATATTCTCCATGGGGGTCGAATATCAGCACTGGCGCCATGTTGCAGGGTTTCAGCAGTTCTTCAACGAGAACCCCGACAGTATATGATTTACCCGCTCCGGTGGAAGCGATGATTGACACGTGCTGGCTCACGATATCCCGGACCGATAACACTATTCCTGTTTCCGCGCCCAGAACATTTCCTATAAATGCTGATCCTGTTGTCCCTTTCTGTACTTTGCTTATATCATTCAGTACTTCCCTGCCGGCACGTTCTATTTTCACACCGATTGCTGGATTTGTCCTTGGATTTACGAACTCGCCCATTTCATCATCGAAATGACCGATAACGGATGCCGCATAGGAAAAGTACTTGAAGTCCTCCGGGTCAAGGCCATAAAATTCCGATATATCATCCGCTGAAAGCTCCATATCCATAAGGAACTCCTGCGGGTACTGGTTGAGGGGCTCGGCGCATTTCACCCTGCACAATATCTTTTTTGCTGCCTCATCATAACAAACGAACATCCCTGCGGGCAGCCGCTCCTTTGATATAAATGTGAACCCCTCTTCATTCGAATTGTTGACCGTCCCGAGCATTTAATCCCTCTCTATATGTTTCTTAACAAGCCTCATCATTGCGCTGCATTCAGGATACTGCTCCTCCACCTGCTCCGCAATGCAGAGAAGGATCCTTTTATCAAGCATCTCCCTGCTGGTATGGAAATATGAGGCGCTGGGTTTGCCGTTGTTGGTATGGAATGCCCTGAGTTCATCAGGACTTAAGATCTCAAGTTTATCCCTTATATCAGGCGGCGAGTCTATATCATATTTCACAATCCCATTACGTATTACTCCAAGTCCGTGAACGATATAGTAGCTGTTGCTGAAATCCTCATTAAAAGGAGCATATTTTGGCTGCATGTCCGGCTCGATATAAGGAATAAGCTCCTCGCGAATAGTGTGCGAGATGTTTTTTATCACACCCACAATGATCCCGTCCTCCTTTTCTATTTTAACAAGCCTGCCTATGTGTTCTTTTTTAGCATCAGGCGGGATTTTTACAAGATATGTATTTGCATTTTCCACCCTGATTATGTCTCCTAATACCATCGTATCACCTGTTCATCATCTTATGAAAATGTTTTGCGCTCTTATTGATCTTGATCCCGTGCACCCTGCAAAAATTCTCAAGCATTCCATAGAATAGGTCATGCTCGCTCATCCGTATCAGCGCAGCTTCATGCGCGCGCATAAGGATATCGGGATAATTGCCGCGGATAACGCATTCGGCACGGATAATATCCGCAATTTTGTCAACTAAACCATCACGATAGACCCAGGCAGGAAATTCCACGCGCGCGGGAAGACCGTTGCTGACTCTCATATAAAAGAAGCCTATCTCATCCCTGTGCCTGCCGTAGTTGTCAAGTACCGATTTTGCTTCATCTCCTCTCCTGTCATCCCTGTCGCAGAGAAAAGCAGCCGTCCTCTCTCCCCATAATAGGTGCGAAAAAAGATGTGTGTCGGAGAGCTTGCTTTTTTTTAGTCCAAAAAGGAAATGCATCATAAGGGTGATATCGCGCGGCATCGTAGTGTCGATGAATCCCATAACAGGGGAGCGCGTGCTTTCCGAGGCTTCAAGCAGTTTCGTGATCGATCTGACATATATCTCCCTTATATTCCGGTTCAGGACATTGATATGGGAAAGGATAAGTGCGCCGTCCAGCAGGATGCAGGGTTTATCGTGTTTCATGAGACGTATGATGCTATCGCATTCCGATGCGAACCTGCGCGCATCGACGTATTCACTGCCGAATGAATATACGCTTGCGGCTTCGAATTCATCGGGCGTGATGATATCGGCCTCTATTTCTTCCTTGTAGTCACTTTTTGAAGTGTGCCTGTTCAAAATGCGCGAGGTTTGTATGACAGCCATGGGTATCTCGTAGTTCTTGTCAGAATATATCTGGCTTCCATCCACTCCTCCTACTGCAATCCCTGAAAGCACGGTATCCACCCAATCAATGGCATCATGCCTGTTTTTCCAGTTGAAAGGAAAAATCCTGATGAGTTTTCCTGGTTCAAGGGGCTTAGCCCCGCAATAAGGAGGCAGGCCTTCATTGATCGAAAGGTCAAGGACCATCAGCTTATTTAGTTCAGTTCTATATTCTTCTGATAGTGCAGATCGCTCGATGTCATACGATTTTATCGCAGAAAGCCTGGTGTCGAACTGGTCTGAGATGCTTTTCAAGTCGAGCATGACACAACCCGGCTTTCGCCATCTATTTTTTCAATTTTCACAACGTGCGAGTATTTCTCGTTGAAAGTATCGTCATGCGAAATAACAAAGATCTGCTTGAAGCCCCTGATGTTCATTATCTGCTCAGAGAGATTCTCTCTCCGTATCTCATCCATGTTCTGAGTTGGCTCGTCAAGGAATACAAAATCTGAATTTGAAAGCATCTTCAGGAGCGCAAGACGCACCGCAAGCGCTGCCCCCATCTTCTCGCCACCGCTTAGCTGCTGGAAATTCTTATCCTCACCGCTATCCCTCAATCTAATCCCGTAATCGTTACCCCAGTGCAATTCCTGTGAGAAGTCGTCCATGATTGCACAGTAAAGGCTGTTTGCCTCTTCACTTATCTCCCCGATGAGCTCAAGAACTATATGCTGTCCGGAATCGCGAAGCGTCTCGCGGACAAACTTCGCGTATTCCCTGAATCGCTTCTCATTCTCAAGCCTGGATTCAAGTTCTGCGATGCCAGTAAGATACTTTTCAATTTCAAGAATTTCTTTATTCAGCTTCTGCAACTGCCCATCTTTCTCTCTGATCTCAACTTGATAACCCCTTACCTTTGTTCCGAGCTCTTCATGCAAACGCTGTATACGCACAAGTTCCTCTTCGCTAAAGCCATTACATAATTCGTTATTCCGTTTCCCCAGACCCTTGAGTCTATCTTCAAAATCTGAAATTACATTATGCAGCCTCTCGCACTCTTTTTTGTGTTCCATGAACCTTGCAGCGGAAGACTGGTTCTGCAGGTATTTCTGGTAAAAGGGCTCAAGCTCCTTTATCTGGTTTTTTGCTGCTGACATATCGCTATCAAGGGTCCCATATTTTTCCAATTCTGTCTTAAGTGCATTCGCAGCATTCTCTTTTTCAGGTATTATTCCTATCTCTTTGCTCAATTTTGCAGCATCCTCTGTTCCCCGTCTGATAAGCATGTCAAGACCATTCACCTTACTGCGGGGATCTCCGAGAGCCTTTAACTGTGATTCCAGGACTTTGAGGGAATTCACAGCAGATTTAAGGTTCATTTCAGCCTCTTCAAGCTGCTCTCTGAAATAAGAAGAAAAATCCTTTACAGAACTGCATTTTATCCCCTTTATGACAGGACAGATGTTCTCAGAACCTGCCAGGACCATCCTGCTTTTTATATCATTGATTTCTTTAACAGCTATGGCGCGCTCCTGATTTGTTCCCTCGATTTTTCTTTCAAGTTCGATCTGGTCATTAATAAGGGGCAGAAGGGCGTTCTTTTCCGCAGTTTTTTTCTCGACTTCTTTCCCCAACAGATCCATGCGAGATTTCTTTTCGTTAAGCAGAGATAGATCTTTTTGAATTTCATTAAATTTATTTAAATGAACATCTCGCTCTCTGCGCATATTATCGAGTCCGTCCAGTTTCTTCCTGACTTCCTCATACTTTTCTTTCATTTCAAGAAGGCCGGATAATAACTTCTGCGCTTCTTCAGATTTACCTAATTCCTCTTTGGCCGTCTTGAATTGCTGTTTTAGTCCTTCTAATTTTGCAGCCATCTGGGTTATCTCATTCTTAAGACTCTCAAGGATTTCTTTCTGTTTTTTCAGCGCTTCAAGTGTATTTTTTGAGGTGGTAAATTTCTCGCTGCAATCTTTCAGAAAACTTTTTAGAACGCCTATGTTTTCTTTCAGATTGTCCCTCTCTGTCTTCTTTTGCCCATAGTTCTCGGTCCTGATCCGCAGTCCACTGATCTCATTTTCAATATGATTGATGCCCTCTTCGATCAATGCCATCGTTTCTCTCAGGTTATCATACGCTTTCCTGTACTCCTCCACTTTAAGTATCTCGTCAAATGTTTTCTGACGTTTTGCCGGTGATTCCATAAAGGCGGCCGTGAACATGCCCTGCGGTACTCCGACGGCGTTTTCAAAAATACCGGGTAGCTCTTCGTGGTTTGAAAGCGGGAACAGGTTATTCACTATCCAGGTGAGCACGTCTTTTTTCCCCGTAATATTCGTATTCGGTCCTCTTACGCTGTATTCGCTGCCGAGTTTCCTTGTGAGCGTGAATGTTTCACCTTTTGCCAGCACTTCCACAGAAACATAAGCCTGGCTCTCTCCGCGCCGTCTGAACTCCTTTTCGCTGTACGGGAGGTAATCGAACAGAACGTATCCTATCGCTTCCAGGAGCGTTGTCTTCCCATGCCCATTCTGGCCGCAAATGCCGTTTATGCCTTCCCCGAACTCGATAGTCCCATGGCGGTATGATTTAATATTTTTCAATTCTACCGATCTGATAAGCATTAAGCATCCCCTATACGCGAGAGAAGGGTCTGCTGCGGTATTTCCGCCTTACCTTCATTTTCTTTTCCTCTGCTTTTTATTATTTCAAATCCCCATCTCAGTTCTTTCTGGATGGCAGCCGGCTCGATACCTGCAGAGACCAACTTCTTTACTTCGACCATGTTCTTCACTATTTCATCAATATTGTCCCTATACCTGCTGTCAAGTTTTACCCTGTCTGAAAAGACGCGATGCTCAATCTGCTCTCGCGTGAGACCGCGCACATCCCCTGGATTGAGGGTGTAAGGGGAGTTGCTTTTATTGATCCTTATTTCAGACCAGAGCGGTTTGAACTGTTCTGAAAGCATGTCCTTTATTCGCTCAAGGTTGACATCAGACTTCGGAAAACCCATATCGCCATAAAGCAGAAGTTCTATCAGTGACCCCTGCTGGAGCGTCCGCTCGGTTTCAAGTTTTTCCCCTATTTTGGAATAAAGCTCATCAGGCGATGCGATGCCACTCATGTCGAGCTTGATTCGCCTGACAGAACGGGTCATGGGAGTAATCAGTTTCGCGCCGCTATCCCTGACATGATAGAAGCCCTTGGGCAGATCGTATTCGTTCATGGATATCATTTCCACGCTGCCGGGATTGAAAACCCAGCCATCGAATTCGTAGTTCATGTGATAATGTCCAAGGGCAAGGTAATTTACCGCGTCTTTCAGGGGCAAAAGAGACGTATAAGGGATCTCGCCTGCAGCCTCCTGCTTTGCCTGTCCTTCCATGCCAAAGTGCATCATAAGTATTGTGAATTTTTCACCGCGCGCTGTCGTTATTTGTTTTATCTCTTCTGCCATCTTGGGGATTACGGAGACTGTGCTTGAGCCAAGGTATTTTACACCAAAGATGCGTGCATTATCCAGCTCAACAAAATCCCCCATGTATTTAAGGCCCTCAGCCTCTTTCAACCTTATGAGCCTTAACAGACCCTGGGAATTCAGTATCTCAAGCCAGCTCTTCCCATCCTGGTGGAAAGCGAGGTCGTGGTTCCCTTCTATGGCATAGACCTGTGTGGATGGGCTCTTTGCTTTGAGTTCAGAGAGAACTTTATAAGCTTGCTCATAGGTGGGTGCGTTTATGTTTCTTTTATGGAAAAGGTCGCCAGAAATGAGTATGAAATCTGCTTTGTGGTCGATTGCGTACTGAATGACCGTTCTGAAGGCGCGGGCATAGTCCTGGAAACGCTCGAGGAGACCATATTGTGCATACCCCAGATGAAAATCACTTGCATGGATGAAGTTCATGGATTGTTAAAAGGTCGTTATGGTTAAAAATTGTTGTGGGAGATGGACGGAAGAGAGGATTTTGTTATGATGATTTCTGATATCATAAGTCATTATTTCAACTTCTGATTTTCTTTTTTCCCTGTGATACATAGAAAATTCTCAGAACTTACCACTTTTCTCCCTGTTTTCATCTCAAGCTCTTTCCTTGCATTCCCTGCGATCTTCCCGCCCTCTTCTGAAGAGTCAAGGCACTCTTCAAATCCTTTGGAGTCCCTGGATCTGGTGATTTCTGTTGTTGATTTCTCTCCAAGCATGGAGAAAATCAATTCCAGGTCAGTCATGTGGTCTCTCAGGTTCTGGTTTTTATTCGCGGGGTCCAGGTTTTTTATTTTTCTATGTTCCTTGATCGATTTTCCGAAAGTTGCTTTGGAAATCTCATTTGTGAGGATCGCAAAATCTCTTTTTTCAGCAACCCCTCTTTCTTCCCATTCATCAGTAAGCTCTTGCCTGATGGCTATCCCCCGTAGCCTTTTTTCTATCCAGTCTTCTGGATATCCTTTGAGTTCATAATACTCTTTCGCCCTGTCCTGCGCCAGTTCGGGATTTTCTATTTCCTGTATCCTTTCGTATCCTACTTTTGCCAGCCATCGTTTGAACGGCTCTGCTTTTTTTGAGGGGATAGACTGGATTATCCTGAACATGGATTCAGTGTTTGCGCAATCAGTTTCGTATTTCTTACCGTCAGATGATTGTATTTTCAGTTGTCGACAAATTGTCGATAACTCGATTCCGCTTGACTCCAATTCTCTTTTTTTCAGCCTGTACCAGTAGTCTTTTGCATCAACGCTGTCTGTCAAAGCTCCAACGATATCAACCACTGAGAAATACCACTGGTTATCGTGCCATGTTCGTCTTATTTTAGCTCCCTCGAAAACTACCAGCGCTTCTTTTGAATCCATGTTATTTCCCTTTGTTAAAGTTCATGGATAGTAAAGAGGGCGTAAGGGTTAAAAAGGGTTAGGAGAGCGGAGTGAAAGTGAGGAAAGTTCTGAGCCATAAAAAGATACCACTATCTTATCCAAAACGCTAATAATGGTAAACAAAGATAAAGAACTGGATATTATCTATGGATATGTTTGAAATACTAGAGAAATTTGGGATAGGATCGGAGTCTGTGGGTCGCATTAAGTTAGGTCGGGTGTCGTGGGAAAGATGTCGACGATTACCATCATATCTATAATTGCTATAGGAGCGATTGCTTGGGAATTAAATTGGTGGCCCGTAACTGCTGGATTAGGGATTCTCATTTTTATTATTTTCATAATATCAGTGCGAAACATCTCTTTCAATTGCACGAGTGAGGCCCGATGTTGCTCTTCTTGAAGGGGCAGAGTTCCTTTTATATCATCAGAAAATTTAACTTGCTGCTAAAAACCTGCCAAAACCTCCAAAGATAGTAGAACTTCAAACTGACCCTCGTCATGCGCTTGAACCTCCAGAAAAGGAACTTGAAACGGAGGAAACATCGTGAGTGCTCAATTTCTCCATATAAGTTTTAACTTCAATAGTGATATTGACCAAAAAGCTCTTAAGAAAAAATTCGATAAGGCATTGGATTGGATTCAATATCTTCCAAATTGTTGGATAGTTAAAACAAGCAGAGGGGCACAAAAATGGTATGAGCGTCTAAAACCCTTACTTGGGCCTAAGGATCATATTTTTATATGTAAACTTGATCTTTCCGAACGACAGGGTTGGCTTCCTAAATGGATTTGGGAATGGATTCAAAAAAATGATTAGCTAGCTGTGCATGAGAGATATTATCAATGTATAAAAAAATAAGTTTTTCTGCCAATATCCCATTGCATTTACAATTATTGCTAGCCAGCTTCTCCACTCCAATAGAATGTCAGCCCCTCCTACCTAGCGCGCCGACGGAGGCGGGTGGCGCGGCTGGCGGCTACACGGGGGTTTGCACAGGCGCCGCAGATTTATAATTTTTATAATATACTTCTGCGCTTTGCGTTCTTTGCGCCCTTTGCGGTGGATTCATCAGCAGCGAACTGATATGAACTTTTTTGCTGATTCTTCTTATTCTGCTCCTGTAATTTCTCTTGCAGCCACAATTTAAGAGAGTTTCCAGTGATACGCTGCGCCGCCTTCGAATACCTGAAACTTTGCATCCTTCGTTTCAGAAAGTTATTAAAGTTTGAAGTCTCTGTTACTATTGTAAAAGGACTAGTAAAAATGTCGACATCAACGATAGCTAATGAACATCCCGCAGACATATTAAAGAGATAAAGTATTGGTCTAAAAAGGAAAGAACAGATACGCCTGCTAAAAGTGGAAGCTGGACCTGGGACGGTTGAACGATGATTGATCTGGAAACATTGAAAAAGGAAAAAGAGGAAAATTTCAAGGAAAGATTGGAATTCATCGACATGTACGTTGAGTGGCTAAAGAAAACACCAAATAAGATCTGGTCAAAACAACATAAAGACTTTATCGATAGTGCGTATCAAAAATCCTGAAATTGCATTCTATTCGCACGGTTTCTTCTTCCCTTTTCATAATATCGTTGCTTTTCCATCTTCCACTTTTACCCTGAGAGGAGCATTTATCCTCATGAAAAATGCAGCAGGGGCTCCCCGTATCATTGCCCTCTGTAACGGATCATAGTAATCAATGTACCATACGCCGTTGCTTGATGTAGCATTGATTGCCACTGCATAGGCTCTCCACTTGAACATGTATACCTGCGGCAGTTTCCCTGCAACATCTAGAGCACCCTCCAGATTTTCCCCGCCCGAAATTACGCTCATTCGCAAAAAGGTCTGATTGTAATTTGATGTTCCCGCAAACCCGTTGTATTCATATATTCTTATCCTATCCCCATCTTGCCCGATCACGTACCATTCAAAAATGCTCACGGTGGGATATGCTCTCAGGTTTTCACCCTGGAAGAACTTCTCAGCACTGGTTTTTTCGGCAATGCGAAGTCCTCCAAGGATGGCGAATACCACCAGGAAAAGAGCCAGGAATTTAGTTATTGTATGCTTCTGTACAGGTCTTTTGTATAGGATTATCAGGACTATCAGGCTTAATATTGTGAGATAAGTATCCGTATAGAAAAACACCTCGGCAGAATATCTTGCAGCATCAAAGGGATAAAAAAAGGGAACCCCTCTTGTGGTCGAAAAATCCAGGAAAAGATGGATTATCACTCCTGCATAGGCGAACATCACGGTGCGGAACGTGACCACTGGTTCAAAATCAATGTACCTCTGGACTCTGGTTTTCACCGTATTGCGGGACGCGAGATAAAGAACAGTAAGGCCTGCAAAAAACCCAAAGAATAGGGAATGTGTAATGCCCCGGTGGGTGATCAGAAATGAAGTGGGATAGAGATAGTTGATCAACAGGAGAAAAATATCAATATCAGGAGCTATCCCGCCGAGGACAAAGGCGATAATCTCTTCTTTCCTTCGTTTGGTGAAATTCCCCAGCAGATACGGAAGCAGTGCGTGAGAGAAAAGATCCATTACATCCCTTTCTTATCCTTCATTGCTATAAACCATATCGCTGCTGCAAACACTATCAACCCACCCAGCAGGTACATTGCCATAAAACCAAAATATTGGAGCACAACTCCCAGCACGATTGAACCCAACCCGATCCCAAGATCGAAGGCCGCTGTGAAAGTTCCCATAGCCGCGCCACGCGTCCTGTCGCTCACCCTATCGACCAGAAGTGCCATTATTGTGGGATGAACGAGACCGAAACCCAGCCCGTATAAAAAGGCTGCGGCAATGAATAATGAGAAGGAGTTCGCGATCGAGAGGACAAAAAGCCCGAGGGTGATTATGAGCATTCCGGGCACGATCACGGCCTTCCTCCCCCGGCTGTCCGAAAGCTTGCCAGCAAGTGCCCTGACCAAGACCAAAGTGACTGCGAATACAGTGAAAAATATTCCCGGATTCCCCATACCCTTTTCCTGGGCTAAAAGAGATAGAAAAGATACGATCGAACCGTAGGTCAGCGTAACGCTGAACATCAATGCCGATGGGAAAAGCGCCTCTTTGCTGAAAAGGGACGTTTTCGGATGCACTGCGCCTGTTTCAGTTATGGGCAAAACCAGTAATAGAGATACGAGCGCTATCAATGCGCTTACATCAAAGAGCCTCGGGAAATCAGGAACCCCTGAAGCATACAACAACCAGAAACTCAATGCCGGGCCTATTGCCATGGCGACGTTGGATGACATGCCGTAGATGCCCATGGCCTCCCCCCTCCGGCTCGGCGGTGCGATGTCCGCTATCAGAGTGCTTGCGGCCGTAGTTGCAGCGCCCCAGCCGATGCCGTGGAAAACCCTCAGAAGCAGCAATGCAGTGACACTTGTGGTATAGTTGTAGAGAAGCATGGACAAAAGGAACACCAGCGAGCCTGCCAGAAGCATGTTCTTCCTGCCTCGCCTGTCCACCTCGCGACCCATGAACGGGCGCAAGAGCACGGCTGAGATAGTAAACACGCCGATGATGAGGCCTATCTGGGATTCCGTTCCGCCGAGTTGCAATATATAGATAGGCAGTGTGACCAATAGAAAATAAAAGCTTGTGAATATGGCAACCGTTGAAAAGCTGGTCAGCAAAAAGTTCCTTGTGAGAAGTGTTTCGTTTTTCGTAGGTTCCATAATGTGAACATCTTTAATGGGGATTAGGCACATAAAATTATTCTGGTTAGGCAAATATCTATTATGAGCAAACCTGAGCCTTCAGATGAAGGTAATAGTTATAATTCCATTTCATAGGTTCAAACGAAGCGTGAATATTGAACTATGAACAATGGTGCAAACAAGAAAGTTGTATTACTTGTAACAAAATGAGCTCATTTCTTTAGGATAAGAGGCCATATACTGCTACTCCACCAGAAAAGCTTGCCATGTAAACCTTGCCGTTCGCGATAGTGGGGGGACAGAATTTCGCTGCCTCGCCAATATCGTCACGAGGATTCATCTCGCTATTCCACAGTTCATTTTGTAGATTTGAGGCATCGAAGGCATGGAGTACATTCAGCTCGGATACCCACAAGATCCCGGTTCCAGGAATGCTGCCGTTGGCTGATATTGACATCCATCCACCCGATACAGAGGTAATGTTACTCTCAGAAACCGGAGTGGTAGGCTGGAAAACGCCTGCAGCGAATCTATAAGCTTTCACGTGAGCAGCTGAGGGTGATACATAGACCAGGGAACCATTGGGGCTATCCCAATAAACAGGCCCTCCAAAAAGCTCGTGGTTATCCTGCGGATCTGACTTCGTGATAACCGAAAAAGGAGGTTGAACTATCTGACTATCATTGTTGGGATTGAAGTGCCCCATATTATTCCTGTCTATCAGGAAGAGCTTTGCTTCTTTTCCGCCGCCTACCAGCAGGTCAGTACCCGGGATCAATAATGCTCCTCCAGAACCAAAATCCAAATCGTTCTCATTGAGTTCGGTATTATTGTGAGGAGAGAACCAGTCAACTAACTTCAATTCTGGCGTGAGCTTCACGATACTGTCCCCCAGATCACTTGGCATGGGATTAGAAAAGCCATTAAAATCGCCATTACCGGTAATGAAATAAATATTGCCTGAACTATCTGCAGCCGGCCCCTGCCCGCCCTGCCAGATAGACCCCAATCCTGGAAGTTGTGGTCCGATCGGCACATCGTCCGGTGTTGTAACGTAAACAGCGGTCTGATTCAGTGTATTAGCGGAATATGACATCACCCAGCCGTGGGATGGCGTTACATCATCATATGATGAAAAGGCTATGTATATCATGCCATTGGATAATAGCAGGGCTGAACGCTGGAGCTGTCTGTGACTGGTGAAGTTTAAAATTCCGTCCATACTACCATCTCCATTTCCAGGATAAATTGCACTTATCTTAACAGGTCCGCCCAATTTCTCTGCTCCAGTACTGATATCCAGTGCATGAAGCCAATGAGAATATGAGCCAGCATCAGAACTGTTTGGATCTTTATTGGATGAAACGACATATATGGTGTTATTTTCCGGGGAGATGTACGGGGTGCTGACGATGCCTACCTCTCCTGTAATATCCACATACCCCTCCTGTGGACCTATGTTTGGATCCGGGAGAGGTATAGAGGGCCCCAGAGAGGCCATCCAGAGCGGGAGAGTGGCGTTCGGGTCATCAGCATCAAAGGCATAAACAGTGTTGTGCATTGTGGCTATGTATATTACATTGTGAATGCCCTGGTTGGGTATATTCACATTGCATAGATACAGAGGTTGAGCGTAGATCTGGCCATCCACCTGGAGTGTGTACAATTTGCCAAACTGGGCCGGATTCACGTTAGAAGTGTTCAAGATGACCTCGTTCAGATTTGCACCTGAGCGATTGTTGTCATTGTGCTGAGTTACAAGGGGGGTTTCGCCGGCTTCTGCGCATATATTTTGCTGCGTCTGCAATTTATTTATTGGATTTAGCTGGTCAGGAGTTGATGATTCTAAAAGAGATCCAGTTGTTGTGTTTTTCGCTGCTGATGTTGGAGGAAGCTCTTTTGATTGATTTATTATCGCATAGGATACCAAAGCGATAAGACTGATTAATATGATTGCGGATAATGCAATTATGTCATTTTTGTTCAGGTTTCTTCTGCCACTCATAGATCCCTCTTCATCGGAGGCATGATTTAATTGAAGTGTCCACTAACGTAAGCTTCGGATTGCATTATTGTCAGTTCGTCGAATGATTCCATGCTAACATTACCCTAAAAATGCCAATTTGAATCATTCCTTTCCTAAAGAGGAAAAACTGTGGGCATCTCTCCATATTTTTCTTCCTTTCTTTTTCAAGATTCTATCTCCAATAAGTGTGCAAACCACCGGTAGTGGTGAAAATGCATACAAAATAGAACCAAACAAATACATGAATTTGCGTGAATTTCTTACCCTGGATATTCTGGCAGACATGGGGCAATCTACATCATTGAAATTCAGGATGGTTTTTGACGATTCATATGCTACCCGGGCACTATAATTGACGAATTCAAACAGAGGTGCTACTTTTCCACCATAAATCGTCTGCTTATTTTTTATGCTGGCCCGCAGATCTTCATGAGAATATCCATCAAATAAAGTATAACCATTTCCTATCATGTTACTTGCATGCGCATCACTTCCGCCAAGCTTCGCATTCCCGTTACAATTTTCAAGGGCGATAGCGTTTGAATACCCGTCCCTGTGTAATGCATTGAATACTTCTATTCCATCTAATCTCAACGTGTTCATTTTTTTGCCTATGCACGAACAATGTGCGCTAAAAGGATGCGGAGCAATGGCCATCCCATCCTGACTATGTATCTGTTCTATCGTTTCTTCCGCACTTAAGCCCGGATTTATTTGCTCTTGAAGGAATAATCCCAGTATTTCACCATCGATAGAAGAGATTTCTTCACCAATTACCACCAGTTCTTTATTATACTTCCGAGCTTGAACTGCGCCTTTGATCGTGTTGTGATCAGTTATGCAGAGAACATTGAGCCCAAGTTTTTCGGCGACCTTGATGGATGTCCTGGGAGTGGT
This sequence comes from Candidatus Methanoperedens sp., assembly GCA_027460535.1. Classification (NCBI taxonomy): domain Archaea; kingdom Methanobacteriati; phylum Methanobacteriota; class Methanomicrobia; order Methanosarcinales; family Candidatus Methanoperedentaceae; genus Candidatus Methanoperedens; species Candidatus Methanoperedens sp. The sequence continues at coordinate 53,842 of JAPZAR010000031.1, read as the reverse complement.
CACACTGTCCGGGTATGATAAAAACGAATATTCAGAAAAACCTGAATACATGGTGTGAGTATGAATATCGCTGACTCCGATTTGCAATTTTGCCTCTACTTCTATTATTAACCTTTATTGTATAAAACTTATACTAAACTATTTTGAGTTTTGTGCATCATATCCTTTTTTTAAACCGCTTCGGTCCTTTCTCTATGATTCGGAAAATAAATCAATCATTCGCTGGGATGTCTTTTTACCATTATCTAAGTGCCATTGGCGAAGTCATAAACACCCTGTAATCTGTGCCGTTCATGGTCAGAGTACCCGTTATGAGCGATTCACCTTCGTATTTTAACGTTGACAGCGAGATGTTTCCTACTGAAGTCGGAGTGAAGCTTGTCTGGTTGGTACCATGCGTGAGCAGTGTCAACACATCTCCCGTAAGAGACTGGTTATCATAACCTGTTATGTTGAGAGCATATACCTTACCTGCAAATCTGAGATGCGCCCTGGTCATGGTCGCTATTTTCGCATCGTTTATTTCTTTTTCGATCTCTCCCGGGCTTTTTTTATTCGAAAGCAGGGAATGGATAAAACCATGGGATACGTTAATCGTTTTTATAGCATTCACATCCAAAATGTGATAGTCGTTTCCGTTCAGCGCAAATCCGTGCCCAATGAGTATGGGCTCAATGAATGGTCTTACATGCCCCTTTTCCTTACCCATGGGCCGGGCAAACACTGCCAATGCAATTATCACTGAAACCAGAATTACAGCTGTAAAGAATATTGCTGTTTTTTTAGTCAGTTTCATTTTATTCTCCTTGATTCAACTTGGACTGAACGATATTTAATATTGATGCTGAACAGTGATATGAAATAAGCTCTATTTGAGTCTTTTTTCTAATATGCACCATTCCAAAGGTTCGATTAGGTTCGTCCATCCATGCTTGCGCTTTTTTATTTTGTCTGCCGATTTTGAGCATTTATTATACCTGTGAGTGAGCACACTCATGAACGATATTTGAATCCACCTTTATTCGTATCTCAGAGCATCAACAGGCCTCAATTTCGATGCCTGGTACGCAGGTATTATTCCTGCAAGAATTCCTACTATGACCGATACTGATAATGCCATCATTATTGAGTTCAATGTCACTATTGTGCCCCCTCTTGCCATGGGAAGACCTCCCCCCATAAGCGCAGGCATGAAGCCAGAAAGCATTGTTCCGAGGATTACGCCAATTATTCCACCAACGAGTCCGATAAATCCTGCATTGAACAGGAATATGAGCAAAATGTCGGGATTGCGCGCGCCGATAGCTTTCATTATCCCGATTTCCTTAGTCTTTTCAAGGACGGAAGTGAACATGGTATTTGCAATACCGATGGAACCCACAATCAATGAAACCGCTGCAATTGCAAGCAGAAATGTGCTCATTGAACTCATCGTAGCCGCTCTGGCCTGCTGCATTTCCTTCCTTGAAGTGACTGAAAAATCCATTGTATTTTGAGTGACATGTCTTGAAATCATAAGTTTATTCTGGATTTCCGTGATTACAAAATCTAACTGGTCCTGATTCCTGATCTTAACAACAAGTGTGTCGTAGATATCATTCGTCTTGTCTGGCATCACCTGGTATGCCATCTGGATCGGCATGTAAACGCTGGTGGTCTGGTCATTAAGAATTCCCACAACCCTGAAAGCAGCGGCGTTTATCGTTACCATCTTATTAATCCCGACAGGCTGGGAAAAATAAGAGGATGCGAGATTTCCCCCGATAACTATGACGTTCTGGTCAGCAGAATCAAGCATCCTGCCAGTTTGTATAGTAGTAGTAGTAATTTGAGACCATACTTTCTGGTCAACGCCTGTTACAGATACTTTCCCTGTTTTGCCAAGATAGGATATATTCACACTCTCTCTGATATTTGTGTCGATCAGAGCAATATCAGGTATACCCTTCAATGCCTGGAGGTCACTTCTGCCCAGTACTATTTCTTTGGTCGTTGCCTGGCCTCCTCCTCCCCCGCCGCCTCTCATACCATACATGCCGCCACCCCGTTCAGCGCCGGCTGTGATTGTAACGATGTCTCCGCCAAGAGCGTTCAATTGTGCATTCAGCGTTTGCTGCATCCCGTCTCCTATCGAAACAATCGCAATAACCGCAGCAACACCTATGACTATGCCCGTTATAGTCAGCCAGCTTCGCAGCTTGCTGTGAAGTACCATGTTAAACGCATGTTTGAAACATTTATTTAGTTTCATTTTGACCCGCAGGAAATTATCATTTCTTCTCGCGTTTGAATAAATCCTTCATTTTGAAACCAGGATCAAGCAGTTTGCGGCTCTTGTATTTCCTGTGGACTACAACTGCGCCAACGAGCACTATTATGCCGAAGAAATACAGCATGTTATTAGAGAGTACACTTGTTGGTTGTGTGGCTCCTCTTCGTCCCTGCATAGCGCTTGGAGATGCCATATTTTGAAATCCGATTTTGACCTGTTTTTCAACGACATTTCTTACTCCCATGGTATCGGTATAGGCTATTTGTATGAGCACTGTATCGGATGAGATATTTGTTGGACTTTGCCTTCCCTGGAAATTGGTATTGTTTCTGGAGGCTCTATTCTGGGAAGTCATATTACTCATTGAGGATTGCAATTTGAAGCTTGCAACCGTATAGTCTCCTTTGTTCAGATTACCTATGATGACTGAATTTGGGCCGCTTACACTCCAGACCGGCTGATCGGGAATAACCACAGATACCGAGTTTGCTGGGTTGCTTCCTATATTGGCAACGCTGAAAGACATCTGGCTGTTCGCATTATCTGAGTATGCCACATCGAAATCCGTTCCTCCGCCAACATACACCCCGGCAAATGTGCTTATTGTTTTGGTTTGGTTTGTCATTGAATCTTCATAAGTCAGGTATAAGTTCAGTTTGTATAATCCCGGCACTGCATTAGTATCTGCCATCACCTGGTATTCCAGGTCAGTGCCATTGCCAATATCGATGTACCTGATATATTTGGTATTGTCACTCCCGACTGGGAGAACTATCTTTTCATCATTCGCCCAGCTGAAAGTCAGATCCCGGAGGGGTGCATTCCCGACATTATTGATCGTGAATATTAAGCTGCTTTGCCTTCCCGGAACGAGCATCGTCTGGCCAATGTGGATCACTTCAGCGTTTTCTTTGCTCTTCACATCAATGGACAGGCTTTGCTGGGTCACATCGGTTGAACCCGCCTCATAATACTTAACTTTGAATTGGTAACTACCTGCCGGAGCATTCCTGTTTATCTGCATATGGTACAGTATGACTTTTATATTTACAGTAGGATCACTCTTCTGATAGGGTTGAACTATTCCTACATCCTGAACTGCGTTTTCACCTGGTACAAGCTCAAAAGGATACTGTGGTATAACTTCCATCATAAGATCGCTAGTAGTCGTACCCCCGATATTCTGGATACCTATACGAACATCCACGGTATTTCCTGCAATAGCAGGATTAGGGTCAGAGTTTGCAAGGCTTACTGATAGTACTGATGAGCCTGCTAGATCTGCTAAATCTGCATAAACTGCAGGTGTGTAAGCTGTCAATACCAGTATTATCAAAACCGGAAACATTATTTTTTTCATTTTTTATTTACCTCGTTATTTTCAGATATTTTCAAAATCTCTCCGTCTTTCAGTTCAATTGTTGTGTGAGCATATTTAGCCAGATTAAGGTCGTGAGTGACCATTATGATCGTTTTTCCATGCTCTTCCCACAATCTGTGAAGCATATCCAGGACTTCTCTGCCTGTAACACTGTCGAGTGCTCCGGTCGGTTCATCCGCAAGGATTATCTCAGGGTCGCCAGCAAGGCATCTTGCTATGGACACTCTCTGCTGCTGACCACCTGAAAGCTGTGTCGGACGATGATGCATCTTATCACTCAACCCCACCAGTGTCAGTATTTCTCTTGCCCTGTTTGCTGCTTTTTGGTCATCATATTCTAAGAATTCCAGTGGAAGCATCACGTTCTCAAAAGCAGACATCGACTGGATCAGGTTGTATTGCTGGAAAATAAAACCGATAGTCTTACCCCTGAATGAGGCAAGGTCTGATTCGCTTAATGTGCTGATGTCCTGCGATCGGAGATATAAGCTTCCTCTGGAAGGAATATCCAGGCAGCCTATCAGGTTCATCATTGTAGATTTGCCGCTTCCCGAGGCACCTATAATAGCCACAAAGTCTCCCTTCTTTATTTCAACGCTTATTCCTTTCAGAGCCGGCACTTCCACTTCGCCCATCTTGTAGATTTTCCAGACGTCCTTCAGTTCCATTATATTTTCCATCATATTACCTGTTGAATAAGAATTGAACGTAAAAAGTGCGACTGAAATTAAGACCAGTCATAATCATTTATTTTTCCGCCTTGCCAGAAGAGCCAATGCAAATAATCCGACCAGGGATAACACAATTCCGAACCCTGGAGCCGCTTTAGTCCCTGTCACGGCTGTATCTGCGGGGCTATCTTGTGGGTTTGCTGCAGGTGGCTGCCCTATAGCCATCAGGGCTGCACTGGGATCGGTAGCGTGGTCAGGCTGGTTAGCAAATAACGTTCCGTACGAGTTAAGCGGCAACGTTCTGTTTGAGGAACGCATTCCAAACGTTCCGTTAGAGCGGCGCATCCCCGGTGTTCTGCTGGTGTTGCGTGGAACATAAGTTCCGTTAGAATTGTTCTGTCCGAACATCCCGCTGGAGTTGCGCATTCCACTGCCTGAAGCTATTACATGGCAGGTGCCGCATGAACCAGCGCTATACACTGCGGTGAGATTTGTAAGATACTGGAGCCGTGCGAAAGACTCCGGTGCTCCTGAAAGAATTGCTAATGTTAACAAAAGTAACACTACTACGCCTTTCCTATTCATACATCTCCTTCTTGTCTCTTTTTTGTTAATATATTTATATTGAGGGATATTAAAGGAATCCCCGCTTGGGGGATTCCCATTACTATCCTTTTTCTATTTCTAATTGCCCGATCCGAACTTACGCGCTCCGAACATTCCATTGGCATTGTGCATTCCGCCACCGGATGCTATATCAGGGGATGTCAGTAGTACATTGTAAGTTCCAGTGTAATTCGTACCGGAGGTCATTGTTAGAGTTCCATTTGAGAGCATTACCCCTTCATATTTAGACATTGAAAGCGAGATGCTACCTGCTTCACTTGGGGTGAAACCCGCATGGTTCGTCCCCCGCGGAGGCACCGTATATATGGTTCCAACTAGTGATGTGTTGGTATAGCCTGTTATGGTGAGACTATACGGCTGACCTGCGAATCTGAGATTAGCTCTGGTTCGACTTTGCGTTGCATTACTGATCTTCATAGCCGTCACATCCAGAACGTGATATTGGGTTGTATCTGATGGATTCAAAGCAAACCCGTGCCCCATGACTATAGGTACAATATTCTGTCTGAACGTTCCCATAGCGTTATGCGATGCCCCGTATCCTCTTCCCATACCCGGACCCGAAGGCTGGGCAAATACAGTTACTGCCAATGGTGCAGAAACCAACAAAACCGCAGTAAACAATGTCAATATTGCTGTTTTCTTCGTTATTTTCATTTGATTTACCTCGAATGCCTACTTTGATTGAACGATACTTAATTTCGATGCAGAACTTTGACATGAAATGAGCCTTATTTGAGTTCTTTTTTGGATAAAAACCATTCTAATGGTTCTATAACGTTCATAAGTTCACTATTATCCTTTTTTACCATATATATCATCTTTGGAGCACTATTACCCGTAAGTTAAGATTTTTCTACGTGTATTGCACGAATATTAGCAATAAGCTTGCTTGGGGAAAATGAACGAATAAAAAAAAGGAACTGAAAACTGGAGAAAAATAGGAGGAGTGCAGAGCTACAATTCACTAAGTTCTTCTGTATTTGAACGATCGTTGAGGTGGTAACTAGTGTTCAAATCTCTGGCCGAATCCACCTTTGAATCTTCCTCTACTGTGGCTTTGCCCGTTCAATGGCTGGATACCATGGACGTCTGTCACAACTCTGCGCCAGCCGGTCCTTCCTGAGGGAGAAACGATCTGCGTCGATGTTGAAGAGGTGCGGGCTACGGTGAAACTGGCTCCATCGCTTCCCAGGGCTGAAGGGTGAGCCAGGACCTGACGGAGATTATTAGCCATGACTATAGAGTGCGCGTTAGCCTGGGCAGGGGTCAGTGCAGTGCCGTCTTTAACAGCCGATAAAGCGCTGAATTGTACGGAGCCGAAATTATCGAGCGGAATGAAAGATCTGCCGCGAACCGGCATTTCCTGGATCCATTCTGCTGAGGATAAGGATGCGGCGTAGGTAACTGTTGTCTGGTAATTCTGGCCTGTGGTATCATCACTCAAAGAGATCGTCCAGTGGTTCGCTGATTGCTGGACAATAGAAGCGGTAATGGAATCACCGGAGTTGATCGTGAGCGGAATTTCCTGGGAGTTCGCCGGCAACATCTCATACCAGGCCTGGTAACTAACCTTGCCATTGTTATTGGCTAAAGCCTGCGTTCCCGTCTGAATTAAATGATTACCGGCTGTACCTCCAATGCCCACCCAGGTTGCGTCGGCTGAAGTTCCTGTTGCGCTTACCTGCGGGACGCTCCATGATCCGCTTACCGAAGTAAAAGTACCCCCTGTAGCGACATACCCGGCCCAGTTATTGGAGAAATTCAGTCCTCTGCCGACATTAAGACTTGGATCGATTGCTCGTTCCGCTGTAATTTTCTGCCCAGGATTTGTCTGTGCCAGAAGACCAAGGAATATCAGTGGAATAATTGCATAGAATAATTTTTGTCTCATATCAATCTCCTTTCAGTAAAGCCTTCACTCCGGGGCTTGACGGCTATCCTGCAATGGTAGTTTCATGGTCATTCTCATTTTCTTCACCTAAGATGTCGGGTTGGATCGAACGATACATAAATGCGATGCAGAACGTTATAATAAAAATGCTTTATTTTGGTTCATTTTTTGATAAAAAACCATCTGAAAGTTCAAAATGGCGACATGAGGCCATCCAGATTCCTGCATCGAATCATCATTGAATTATTCCTCATTCCTGTCGAATTCCGAAATTTCGCAATATATCCATCCCAGCTGAGTCCTGAACTTGATCGTATAGCGGAGGAGAAGCGGCTCATAATAGGGAATTGAGATATTAATCATCATTTAAAGGGTTTTATTTGAATTAGGAATTGAATTTGGAGAAAACCCAAAAAGAACTATTATCTATAACATCTCAATATTTCAAGGGCTATTGTTGGAAGATTAAGAATGCTGCGCGAGAGATAGGCTACATCTTTGCGTATCTTTTTTCCGATCAAGGCGTTCATATGCTCTTCATAGACCTCGTGAGCTGTTTTCTTGAAATCCGCAGGATAATATGCATTTACAATAAAATTAGCCAAATATATTTTTTCATCAAGGCATGATTGCTTTTCAAATAAAGCAGGTACTGTGATTAGTTTCAGCCCATCATCCAATTCAGATAAAAAAATGAAGATTGACCTTCCCACATAAGCCTCTGCTGCTGCAGCTTCTATATTTCCTTTCAAACCGCTAGCATGAATTTTATTAATTAATAAGCTGCAGTAGCCTACTCCGGAGTCATTCAAAAAATATTTCACACTGAGGGTCAATTCGATATCCATTATGGGTATATTAATTTCAGAGTGCTGTATATCGGCTGCCAACTCCTTGAAATAATCCAAATCATCCATAAACCAGACTGTTTCCTATTTGAATTCTTTTTCTGACAAAAACCATTCTGAAAGTTCTATAACATTCGTTCTTCCATATTCATGCTTTTTTATTATGTTTCTCCTCTTTAAAGCGTTTAATATGCCTGTAAGCGAAGATTTTGGAATCATGATCTCATATCGAATATCAGCCTGCGTTGCAGAACCTCCGTTTTTTAACAATAAGCCTATTATTGCCTTCTCCTTATCGGAAAGAGTATCTATGACCTTTTGCATCTCGCCCGTGGCATGGATTTCTTTCGTTTCAGGTTTTGTTTCAGGGATAACTTTTTTCTCTTGATCCTGTGATTCTTTTTTCTCAGGAATGGCTGTTTTTTTCTGCATTCTGCGTCTATAGATCAGGAAAGTAGCTCCAGCAATCAACACAATAATTAGTGATACAGGAAGCACGGAAGTAACCAGACCACTTGATTGACCCTGTACTTCGGCCGGTACTTTGTAATCCACTTTGATCCAGGGAGACACCACCCTGTATCCCTGTATGGATAAGGTAAGCGAGTCCTCCTTGACCTGGAATTGATAATTGAGTTCCGGCTGTATGTCAAATTTCGTGACCTCAGAACCAGGCGGAAGATAAAATGTTACAGAATAATCTGAATAATAACCTTCTGAAGAAAAGTTGAGCGACCATGTATCTGCGCTCTTTGATGTCAGCATATCTGTTACGGCATAAAGCTGGCTGGTATTGTTGTCGAAGGTATACTGTGTCCCGTTTAAGAAATGCATATAAGATAGAGATCCGGGTGTGGCATAGCCTGTCAAGAGAACTTTCCCGGAATTGTCCACATAACCATTTAGCAATACCTGCTCCTCGTGTGGGATTTCCTGTGCATGTGTGGAATTTATCAGCAGTATCATCAAGAACAAGGCTGTTCGAACTTTCATGCTTACTGATAAATTGTATGCTTGCCAAAACATAAGTTATAGTCTCCAACCATAATTCAGCATAATGGGCGTCGCAGGATACCTGACCAATGAGTAAGGTGGCCAGTTAAAATTCTGTATTAAACATGAATTAATACTATCACAAGTTTTCAGTAAAAAATTTTTCAATTTTATATGTTCACCTCTTATTGCTCAAAACGCAGGGCATCCACAGGGTTCATCTTTGCGGCTGTCCTTGCAGGCACGACGCCTGAGACCACGCCTACGAATACGGAGAATCCAAGTGCAAAAATAAGAAGCTCTGGTGAGACGACTGCGTTCATTGTCCCGCCCGGTCCTATTGCCCTAAGACCAACTACGGATATTATGAGGGATATCAGTACGCCAAAAATTATTCCCAGCACCCCTCCTACGAACCCAAATAATCCTGATTCTATAAGGAAAAGTTTCATTACTTCATTATCCGTAGCGCCCAATGCCTTGAGCAGTCCTATCTGCCTTGTGCGTTCCATAACAGACATGAACATGGTATTCGCTATACCCACAGCTCCTACCAGAAGCGAAACTGCCGCTATCGAAGCAAGGAACAGCGATATGGTCTGGACGACACTGGTTATCTGTTGTTGTATTGTTGCGAACGCCGTGACTGTAAAATCTCTGGTTCTCGGATTGACGTGCCTCGACGGCATAAGTTTTGCTACAATATCATCGGCTATTTTACTCGCCAGCGCGGGGTCCGTTACCTTTACCGTAATCGACGTAAATGTATTCCTGGATACATTCGTGGTTATCACATCCCTGGCAAAATCATCCGACATATATACTGCATTATCACTTCCCCCTCCAAAACCTCCACCTGATTGTACGAATACTCCAACGACTTTGAAAGTCTTGCCCCCTATTGTAACCGGCCTGTTCAGGGTGATCGGCTGTAAAAAAGTTTCGTGCGCTAAAGAGTAGCCAATGACTACAGCGTTTGAATCGCCCGGCTGAAGATATCTGCCTGCTTCAAGCTGCGTGGTGACCATGGAACGCCAGACCGCGGTATCAATACCGCTGATAGATACGGAGGTCTTCTCAGTACCCAATATCATATCCGCCCGGCCAGATACCATGCCGTTTACATAGAGCACGCCCGGCACCTGCTTAATCACATTCACGTCTTTATCAGTGAGGTTAATGCTACCTCCGGAACCAGCCGATCTCCCTTCAAAACCCCCGCCTGAAGCCCGTGAAAAACCCGGAGTGACCGTGATCAGATCGGCTCCAAGGCTTCCCAGACGAGCCGCCACGCTCTCCTGCATTCCCTGGCCAATGGAAATTATAGCTACGACAGCGGCTACGCCTATTACAATACCTATTATAGTGAGCCAGCTTCGCATCTTGCTTTTTTTTACATGGCTCAGGGATAATTTGAAAATGTCAAAAGTCTTCATATTTAGTCCTCGTCAGTCCCCGTGTTTAAATACAGGGTCTCACCTTCCTTTTTGTTTCTGGAAATATGTTGTTATTTTTCTTCTCTGCCAGTATATTGCCAGTATAACAATAGCTGCAAATAACCATGTTGTATAATTTGTGCTTGCTGACCTGGTTTGTGTGCCAGACTGGGATAATTCCACAGGAAGATACTTTGTAATCGATTGTCTCTGTCCGCTTGTGTCGGTATATTGTATGTAGACCTCAAGACCGTTGCCAGCACCCGGTATTTTTGCAATCTGGAATATGGCTGATGTGTAATCACCCGGATTTAAATTCCCAAGCACAGAAGAACTGCTCCCTGTTGAAGAGAAGTTCTTTTGTCGCGGAAGGGTTACTGTCACTGCACTGGCAGGACTTATCCCTACGTTGGCGACATTTAGCGAAAAAGAGCCCAGAGTTTCCTGGTAACTTATCTCAAAATTAGTTGTCCCTGCGACAACCAGTCCAACAAAATTATCGGAGGAATAATTGTTCAGTCCTGTAATTGTTATAGGAAGATTATATACACCAGGATGGGCCGCAATATCTACGGCCAGATCAAATGTAATATCTGCCTCATCTCCTGCCTTCAGGTTGCCGAGGGAAAACAGAGTCCCTGCGCCAAGAATGGAAAACGCTGAATTCGTTCCTGTAAGGTCTATTCCAGCCACGGCGCTCTGTAGTGTGCCTGTGCCTGTATTTTTGAATTGCAGAGTCTCCTTATTAATGCTCATCGGTGCTATGGTTCCAAGCGTTGAATTGAGCAGCACTATCAAGGGCTTCCCCTTAATAGTTAATATCTGGTCCTCCAGCTTGGTTGTTACCGGAGTTTGTTGCGTACCGCTATTCATTTGCTGGCCCTTGTAGGTAATATAAACATTGAAATAATACTCTCCTTCCGTGGCATCAGGATTTATGTGGATCCTGAATTTTGCAGTTCTCTGGTCTCCCCAATTGTTTATAGTTCCCAATGAATACGCATCATCAAGGATCGTTACTGAATTGGCTGAAGCATTATCTTTGGGCTCCAGTCTGGCCGATACATCTTCCATGAACGTACCGAACCCCATATTCTGTATCGGCACATAGACATAGGTCGTATCTCCTGGAAAAACGGGTGCGCTTTCAGTCACAAGATAATTTGATTGAGCAGATGCGACCATTGATAACAATACTGTTGAAACGACTATCAAAATTAAATTGAATTTATTCATGTTCCACCTATAATTTTTCCATCAAGCATCTTAACAACTCTTCCTGCATATCCTGCAATCCTCATGTCGTGCGTTATCATTACAATAGTTAATCCCTCGCTGTTCAAGCGTTTGAAAACATCCATTATTTCGCTTCCTGATTTTGTATCCAGATTCCCTGTAGGCTCGTCTGCAAGTAGAATGGAAGGACCTGTGGAGAGTGATCTTGCTACTGCAACTCTCTGCTGCTGTCCGCCTGATAACTGGGAAGGAAAATGACCTCCACGTTCAGATAAACCAACAGTAGCTAGCAGTTTTCTTGACGTCTCCTCTATATCGCTCTGAGGAAATTCATGGATCCTCATCGGGAGCTGAATGTTTTCCAGTGTTGTAAGGGTAGGATACAGATTGAACGTCTGGAATACAAATCCGATTTTTTTCCCTCTTGTGCGCGCAAGCTCATTGCTGTTAAATTCTGATATGTCCCTGCCTTGAAGCAGCACCCTGCCTTTTGTGGGCATGTCCATGCAGCCAACCATATTTAGCATCGTTGACTTACCGCATCCGCTTGGTCCTGTTATTGCCACGAACTCACCTGCCTTGATGGCCAGGTCTATTCCCGCAAGCGCAGGTACATCAAACTCACCCATGCGATAAATTTTCCATACATCTTCCATTTCCATTATATTTTCCATCATTTCACCGGTTAAATAATTGCTGATGGCCCCAGCGCTTTGGATTTTGATTCTGGAAATCCGTTATCCATCCGCTGGACTCCGTCCGGGTCTTTTCCACAACACTGCCTGTATCCATATCGACAAGAGCGGTCAGGGTTATATTTCCCTGATTGAGGACAACACGGACGACCTTTTTATCCCCGTTTGCCGTTGATATTATCGATCCATGGTCCTGGACAGTAACATTATAATCGTTATTTCCAATTTCATTTCTCAACCCATTCTGAGCTGATTTTATTGCAAAACTCTTCTGCGACTCGTTCAGCGCAAATCCATGCGTCTCAATAAAGGTAAATCTTAGTCCGACTGCAACAGCCAGCAGGCCAATCATTACTAATGCCAATACTTTCCAATGGTTCATGGTTCGTCAAATGGACGAAAGGCCATATAAGAATATCCTGAAATTCCTCTGAAAGCAGTTTCAAAAAAATGAAATTACGGCTGCAATGGCCTTGATACTCCCACAATCATCCCAGCGGATGCTCGGCGTTTGAATCACTGTCTTTTCAATGTGAATGAGCCAACATATGTCGTACTTGAACCATCTGAAAATGCTCCTGTTCCCGTATATGTCGCTGTGATCGTATCATCAGTGATGGTTCCCTGTACCGGAAGATTATATGTTCCTCCTGCCCCGCTAAGAACCATTGTTCCTGTGAATGAGTCTCCTGAAATTGTTCCTGTGACAGTCCCGGATGTTGTAAAGCTGCCAGTTTCTGCTCCCGCACAGGTCGATGAAATACTTGCTCCATCATCAGTAACAGTCCCACTGAATGAATCTCCGCTGATTTTCAAGTTCCATGCCAATGTTCCGCTATTTGTATTGACACATGCTTCGCTGGTTTCTTTTTCTGAATAACTTCCTTTCCATATTGTTCCATTGATTCTATTATTGTTTTCTTCAGTGATGATCACTGTTGCATGCCCGCATTTTGAATTTGCCACTGTGTCTTTTACACAAACTCCAACTGTGTATTCTCCTGCCTGCGTCGGTATTCCTGTAAGTCTGCCGTTCACATCAATGATTGTTCCAAGCGGTGGAGCGCCTTCCCGGAATGTATCTGATTGGAATGTGTACGGCGGATTTCCTCGTGTCGCTGTCGCAATCACTTCATTACATCTTTGATTTACGGTGCATGCCACTTCCTGCGGGACAATTCCAATTGGCGGTTCTGTGATGACTATAGTGTATGAGATTTTTGCCGTATTTCCAGCGCTATCTGTCACAACAAACATGAATGGCTGCGAAATACTTTTTGATGATCCTGGCGCAAGAGTACCACCTCCTCCAATAGTTCCGTCTGGTCCCATGTTGAATCCTGGCGGAAGAGACGTTCCATCACCAATTGAAAAGTTATATGGGGGTTTTCCTCCCGTGACTTCAGGTTTGTATGTAGCAGTCCCTCCAGAGATCCATTGCGGCAATTCCTCAGTTTTAATCTGCAGAGACCCATCGGTTGTGGTGCCAGTACATCCACTTAGTATCAAAATAGAAGCAAGTAACACTATATATATATATTTCATTCAAGAATGATTAAACTTTAAGCTATTTATTTCTTTTGCTACTACCCAACTATTTGAGGACCAGGTAAGTTGAAAGAGATATAAAAGCAAAGTATTAATGCTATTATGATTGTTATTTTAACTATCTCTTGGAACGAATGGGATTGGAACCAGCATATCTCTTCCGGGGGGAGAGAAAGTGCGTTATGGGGTGTATATACATTGAAAAAAAGGGAGGTATCTATACACGAAAAGATTTCATAATAAAACGATCTACGAAACCCTAAAGGAAATAGTTGCTCCTGAACACACAGCACTTGTGGTATGGGATGTCCAGAATGCCCTCGTCAACAGTATATTTGATAAAGATGAATTCCTTGGAAATTTAAAAACCGTCATACATGCAGCAAGGAAAAGAGGGATTTCCATTATTTATACAAAGATCACACCATTACCGGCGGATTCTAATTCATCATGGTCAATTTATATTATGATGAAAAGGTACGGTGTCGATGACCCTGCCAAATTGCCGGAATTTTTGAAACCAGGAACTTCTGATGCTGATATTCCCGCAGATGTTGCTCCTCTGGACAATGACCTGGTAATCAAAAAGCATACAGCTAGCATATTCATAGACACTCATGTCGAGTACATGATCAGGAATAAAGGCATTGACGCCATTGTTTTCACGGGCATATCTACGGAATTTGGCATTTCTTCAAGTGCAAGGGATGCCTCAAACAGGGGTTTTTATCCTGTTGTTCTAAAAGACTGCGTATCATCCAGGGACAAGGAGATGCATGAGGCAAGTTTAAAGGCTCTGGCAGGGCTATGCATTGTTGTCCCTTTCGCTGAAGTTATAAAGGAATGGAAATAACCCTTGACAACATTATATTTCCAACGGTTTTTTATCATATTTCCAGAAAATCGATTTGTAGCCCATTCTCACAAAATGATAATAACCCAAATAGCTTATCATCCTTTAGGTAATATCATCTGATTGCGAGGTTGGCAGGAACAATTACCACCACCATCCTAACCCAACATTTAAAAACTTTTTTGCTGCCAACCTCATATTAATCAAAACAACCGGCAACCTGAGAGAGGTTTAAATCTTAGTTAGCTTTTTCCATGCTTCTACTGTCCCATCATCGCTAACCACAACAGCATATTTTTCCTGATTCGACAGGATAATATTCCATGCTCCTGCAATGTGTCTTATTTCATCAACTTCAAGGTTTTTGGCTCTGCTTCCCATGAATTTCAGCGCAATTTGCTCCGCTTCTTCCAATGAGATCCTTCCCATCTCTCCTTTTGGAACATCAAAAGGCGCCAGAATCTCTCCTTTCTGCAGGGAGCGCATCTTATCCATGATCTCTTTAGCTTCTGTTGAGACCGTAAATTCAATAAAAACGGCATATTCCCTGTTTTCTTCAATATATTTCATATCGATGCCTGTTCCAAATAAAAAGCTCTTATTAAATTTCAAATCAGTGATATCTTTTATTTGGATTGATTTTGTCTTTTTTCCGAATACCTTGAACCCGCGGTCTATTAAGAGCCTGAAATTCGTCAAAATTAGAGCTCCGCCACTTACCCTTGCATATCCAACGGTATATTCATCTTTATTCAGTTTTAGTTCCATGCTGTCCTGAACGGTTCCACTATCTCCCAGGAGATCGGTGGAAATCTTTTCCACAGCCTCTTTTTTATACCGCTAATTGACTTGGAAGTCTGCTCCAGAAATGAGAATTGTTCTTATCCCATTTCGATCTCTAAAGCTTTTTTCTTCTCCACAATAACAGAGCGGCCGCTGTCAGAGACGTAATCGATGCGATCAATCCCGGGCCAGACGCTTTTGGGGTTACCTTCACGGGTGTCCCCCACTGCGTGATATTGGTTATATTTGCCAATTCTACGTTTATGGATTCAGGTTCCATAGTGATAATCTCAGCTTCTAACTGATAAGTTAAGGTCGTCTGAGTATCCAGTTTGCCGGTGCCGTCCGGCACATCAAACTCGAACATCTCAGCTCTGCTCTCTCTTGGCTTGAATCTATTATCCTTAGATATAGATGCTGCCTTCCAGAAATCTGCCACTTCATTTCCATATTGGTCTATAAGTGTCTTGGTATAGATCCTCTGGTCGCTGAATATCGCCTGCCCTTTCTCATCACTTGCCTTAAAATCCAGGACAACCTTTCGTGAGGGTAAACCGCTTGGAATCATGTGACCAACATTATTGTTTGTGATATTGAGCGTAACTTTGACCCTATTTCCAGTCCTCTGGACTATGGATTCTATCTGGAATGCATTTTGTAAGAATTGCCCTGTGTGCCCGCCATACCAGAAGTGCTGGTAGACCTGATCCCGCATTGTCCCGTTCTTCGCTGCAACCCCATTTTTTGTCTCCATGTGGCAGTCCTGGCATTGCTTGCCCTCTGCTGCATAGGGGCCTTCTTTCCATTCAGTATATGTCCGTGAGATCGGCACACCGTTGATCGCGAAATCATGGCATCCTGCACAGAACTCTGATTTTGTATGCAATTCGGAGTATGTCGATGCATGTGCATCGGTCTTTGAATCCTTATAGGGGCCCTGCATGGGGTTGTTCTGGTTAAACGTATAATTATTATTCTCAACCGCAGTCACTGTATGGCAAAAACTACAGGTAATACCTTCAACGGATATCGATTTAGTCAGGTTGAAATCGTTGGTTATCCGCGTTGTGGGGGAGTGGCATGTCAGACAATAACTACTGTATTTCGGGTCGGATTGAAGAGCACGTAGGTATTCTGCCTCGAATATCGGGTCACTTACGGCCAGGGCATGCATCGAACGCGACCATTCATCATACCTGTCCTTATGGCAATTGGCACAGGAATAGCTGATCTGAAATTCCCCTGCGCCCTGCACCATCGGAATTATCCACATAAACATTAAGCCGATTATAGCTCCACATATTACTTTTACACGCATACGATCCTCCCGTTAGGCAGCTTCTCTAAATGTAATTTATCTTTCAATCCATAAAAAGCCTTGTCAAAATTATATCATTATCTTTACCAAAGGGCCTGTGATCCTTTCTCTTTGGCGATTTCTTTTATAATCGGCTTTAAAATTTCGGGATATGTATAATCCTGTACTGCTGTTTCAGCGACAATCCAGTCCCTGGTTACTTTTGATGGTGGTTCTCTTGTTTTCTCACCGATTTTTAATCCCTTTTTAAGCGCGGCTACTTTTCTCAGATGTTCGAGGTCTTTCAATTCTTTTTTTGCCAGAAGCCCTGATGCCACTGCCGAATCCAATAATTTTTTCCCAAGTTCAGTCCTGACAATCGTGGTATTCCAGCCATCTTCGCTTCCCACAGACCCTATTGAGATATCAGCATATTCAGCAGCATAATCATGGCAGGGAAGGCAGCCAAGCAGGCCGTATTTATGGAGTTCTTTTAAGCTATAGGTATGTACTGCAATCTTATCCTCAACCGTTATTTCTTGGATTATCATCTTGCCTTTTACATCTACTTTCTGGATATTGGATGGTTTTATTTTCTGGTTATCCTTCAGAAATTCCGTGAAGAGCCCGCGGTAATTGAAAGCCTCCATGCAGAATATTCCTATTTTCAGCTTATGTACGTCACCAAACTCTTTGAAATCAGGGGATCCGTCAATGAGGTGCTCTGCTATGGTTACACAGGGCATGCCCACTATGGCAAGCTTCTTAAATCCCGCTTTGATCGCATCCCGCCAGCAGGTGAGAACAGATGCCTCTGAAAGCTTGGTCCCTGCGGATTCGAGGATTTCTTCAGGTGTTGTGGCAAGTCTGGGTTTTCCGATCCATCCTTTGTCTTTATCGACAAGGAGGGCTGAATCTATGACCTCATCCTTCATCCCCTGTAGAAGCAGAGAGGTAACAGTACCTCCGATCTGTGCTTTTTTCAGAACTTTCTCATCCGTACTTTTCGTAGAACAAATTTCAAGATAGGGACCTAGAAGCTCATCCACGGTCTGACCTTTTGCCACAGGAGGTTTGGGGTATGTTGTTGAGTGGTTGCTGTTTATGACCGGGCAGACCAGCAGGTCTTTATCGAACATGATGCTATCTTCATCGAAGACCAGCTCCCCGTTTTCAAAACCTACGCCGGGGCTTGGGTTCACGCACACGCACGCGCCACAGTAAACACAGCATTCCCGTGCAACGGGTTTTACGAGCCTGCTGTCAGCATGTTTTTCAATGTCTAGATACATTTTTTAGACCTCCCTTTTGGTTATTTCGATTATCCCCACAGGACACTGGTTCTCACATAGCCGGCAGCCAAAACACATGTCCTCGGCGACCACCTCTGTGATCGTCCCCATCCACTGAGGGATCCTTTCTTCATACTCGGGCCCCTTAAAATCCGTGGGTTTTAACCTGAACACCCTGCGGGGACACATGTCCTCGCATATGCCGCAGGCGAAGCACTGGGACTGGTTGACATATACGTTATATCTGGGCATACAAATCCTCCAGAAGTGACCTTAAGAGGTCATCTTCGGAAAGTGGATGTTTCATCCCAACACACCAAGTGTCGCTTCATATTCATTTAATATCTGGTTGATTGTATTTTGAGCAGCCTCCAGTCCTGCAACATCGCCTTTCTTGGCGGCATCCGTCAGGGCATTAAATGCATCATCGATCTGCGAAGATTTCGCGGAGTCCCATGCCTTCAAACTGTCTCCCAGTCTATCATGGGCTGCAGCGGCTTCCTGTGCTTTAGTGAGGGCAGTTGAATTGTCTCCCTTTTGCGCTGCATTTACGGCATCGTCCATTGCAGTTTTTACATCCTTAATTGTATCTGCATTCGATAAAGGAATTAAATATGTGCTCATAAAAAAGTCGGAGCCTTTTGATTCCCAGAGCGGTCCGATTGAATATGGAACCAGTACAGCGACAAGTGTCAGAGCCGTAAGCCCCGTTGCGACCATGTATTTGGTCTTGTTCGCATCCGTATCAGTGGCAAGCTTGTACACCAGCGTTATGATACCAAGCACGAAAGCCGGTATAAAAACGCCAGTGTTCCAATCAGACTGTACCCTTGGAACGATCATTACCCCTAAAAGACCAACAGCGGAGAGTATTAAAACATCTCTTCCTATTATCCATCCCTCCCATAGTAAATCAGCACCGAGCCGGAGAGTCATCCTGTTTAGATATCGTAAGACCATGGGTCTGGCGATATGAAGGCTGAGCGCGATAAAGAGCATCATTATTATGGTAGGAAAAAGCGTAACAATCACGAACCATTCTGAATAATCCATCCATCCCTTCATCATAAGAGCATTTCCGTTCAGAGCCGGGCCCGCTTCTTGTGCCATAACGGCCCCGATGAAGAGGGTCGTCATCATCGCTAATATTGCTAAACTAAAAACTGGGTTTCGTATCTTCATATCATACCTCTTGGCTAAAAGCCATTTTCATTCATTAGGATTCACCATATTTATAATTATTCAAGAAAAAAAATAATTGTGTATCAGGAACAAAAATAAAATCTCCAAAACAAATGTTTTTGCAGCACAGGAAGAAAATTAATTATTAAACATAAAGATTAAAGGCTATAACGATAAAATAAGGCGTACTAATCACAAAATGACAATTGAACAAATAAAAGAACTAAAGACAGTAGAGTTTTTTAAAGTTCTTTCTCATGAAATCAGGGCAGAAATAATATCTCTTCTTCATGAAAACATAGAGATGTCGTACACAGAGATCCTGCACACACTGAATATAGAGGAAGGGAACCTGAATTTTCATTTAAGGAAGATGAAAGGTTTCATTGAACTTACCGAGAAAAAGAATTACAGACTTTCAGAGTACGGGAAAATTACCCACGGTATGCTCCAGGAAGTTGATGCAAGATTATGGAAAGATGCGAAGGAAATAATCAAAAATGACGGGAACAATACCTTTTCTGCTCAAACATTGGTGAGAAGAGCTGTAGCATCATTCATAGATTTCGCACTATTCTTGTTTGTGGGTGTGGCCCTTTTCTTTGCATTTAGCAATGGGCTAAAATTTGATGTCCACACTTTCCTTGTCATAATATATCTTCAATTGGCCCTTCAATTTGCATATGCTTCTTTTGTAATTATGGAAGCCTATAATGGCCAGACGATTGGAAAATATGTTATGAACATCCGGGTAGTAAAGGCAAATGGCGATAAAATCACAATTCTAGAAAGTGCTACAAGGAATATCGGGAAAGTATTTTTGCTTCCGCTGGATTTCCTGATCGGAGTGTTATTTTTCAGGAAAAGGGGCTATATCAAATTCTTTGATTATTATACAAAAACAAAAGTTGAAAGAGTGTTTTAGATTAAAAAAAATTGCGCTGTCAAATAGACAGGCATTAGAAAGACTGAGTGAAACTTAAAAAGCATGAATTGTTTTGATCAATATTCTATTTTTAATCATTCCGATGTTATCCTATCCTTCCATGGTTCTCAAAATGCATGCTAACTTTCGGATCAGAAAAATCTTTCTTCAAAACCACATCTTTCAATATTATCATTCATTATCATCTCAAACAATTTCCGGAACAATTTCTCATCACCTTAAGTTCGTTTCTATTCTTTTCAAAAGAAGTCTTTCCGATAAAGATGCCATTCGCTTTCTAATGAATTCCTGATGGAAAATAACGAAGAACAAGTACGATGGATAGAGTACCATAACGATTTCGAAAAGTTCAGTTAAGGCATCTAGAGGAGAACCAAGGTGAAACAAGCTGGATATTCCGATTGCACCACCGATCAAAGGCAGGACTGTGCCAATGCTTCTGCCAGCCATATATACTTCACCCGTTCTTCTGCTGTAGATCCTGATGCCTAAATCATCCAACCCCCAAACCACTGAGAGAAAAAGGGAAACTAATGCACTGCCCATAAAGAAGAGAACCAGGCGGACCGGAAGGAACTCTAATAAATTCACCAGTCTCTCAGCAAAGATCATAGATAGACCGATACCTTGCAGTGGTCTGATAACCCACGCATCAAGCTTGCTCAATTTTGGATAGGGGTCTGATGCGGCCTTGACAAACTGTCCGAATCGCCCTTCATTCTTCGCCCTGTTCACCACCAGAGCAAGAAGTCTGGGCAATATCAAAACAGGTGCTATGAATATAATCGTAACCAGAACAAATCTTACCAGCATAGCCCTGATTGAACGGGACAGGAACAATCCTTGGGGATGCCCCGTCACTAACGAAATCATTACTGTGAGGATCAGGATAAATAAGGCTGGTGACACCAAAATTGCCACCCTGAAAGCCGATGATTCCGCGAGCTTCATCTGATGTTTGATTAGTCTTTCCATTAATAAAAGTAGCGAAGAGAGCTTTACTAATTTTAGTAAAAATCGCACGGCAAAATGAGGGGCTTCGAGGCCTGTATCTTGTGGATGAGGGCCCAAAACATGAGGTCGTCCGGCACATCCTGGCGCCTTAAATTTAAATAATGGGATTTCCCTTATCTCTTCCCCATGGAAAATGCCTTTCCAAGATATTTGCCGATTCCATAATAGCTCGCAATATCCGGAGCAAATATGATCGGTTTTAATTTTTCGATATCAGTAAGCCCATTATCTGCCAGCACGAGTTCGTCTTCCAAGACGTCCATGATCTCGCCTATAAACTGCGTGTGCAACCCTATTTCAATGGAACGGATCAGTTTACATTCCAGAACAATAGGAAATTCTTTCACGTATGGAGCATCGACAAGGTCACTCTTGACGCTGGTGAGCCCTGCTTCGCTGAACTTGTCCACGCTTTTGCCTGAGACAGTTCCGAAATAATCCGCTTCCCTGATGTATTGTTCAGAAGGAACATTGACCGTGAAAGCCTTTCGTTCCATGATATTGCCATACGAATACGTCGCTTTCCGAAGAGAGATAGCGACGCACGGAGGATCGGAGCAGCAAATGCCACCCCAGGCTATGGTCGCTACGTTCGGTTTTCTGTCTTTGCCATACGTTCCTATGACCCAAACCGGGATAGGATAAACAAGAGTTTTTGCACCTCGGGACTTTTTCATAAATTCCTCCCTATCTGAATTGTCCTTTGAATGTATTTTAAGACTTTGCTTCGATAAATCCCGCGGTGCATCAGTGTGATGCTGCACAGGATTCATTCTTACGGATGAAAGAATATCGAAAAAGTATTAATGGAATATTTGGAACCAATCCAAAATTAGCTTGATTTGAAAACGTAGAATGCCATGTTAATTTAACCGAACCCCTTAAACCTGACAACTTCCAGGATTGGCCGCCTGGGGCTCCTGAACTTATTCTGCGGATGTTGTATATCACTATAGCCAAGCGCTATACCTATTATAATAGAGAGGTGTTCCGGAATTTCCAGTTCTGTGCGAATAAGATCAGGGTAGGATACCAGCATATAAGCCGGGATCGAGCCCAGACCATGTTCCTGCGATGCTAACATAATACTCTGAGCCAACATTCCAATATCAAATATCGACCACGGTGTAAGGCTGCGATCCATGCACAGGTAAATGACTACCGACGCTCCGAAAAACTTATAGTTCATTTCAAAAATGGCATGTCTAGCCGCTTTATCATCACGCTTTATTCCGGCGATATTAAAGCGTGTCTCTCCCAGCTCTTCCATACGCTTTTTCATGGCTGGGGGCCATTTCTGCGGCGCCACCACATCCGGTTTA
The DNA here is from genome assembly GCA_027460535.1 of Candidatus Methanoperedens sp. Classification (NCBI taxonomy): domain Archaea; kingdom Methanobacteriati; phylum Methanobacteriota; class Methanomicrobia; order Methanosarcinales; family Candidatus Methanoperedentaceae; genus Candidatus Methanoperedens; species Candidatus Methanoperedens sp. Next base: position 31,552 of record JAPZAR010000031.1, on the reverse strand, counting down.
CCGGGCACGCCATTCTGGAAATTTGCCAGATATTCCCCGCGTATCCTGTTTAACACTTCTCCACCGGCAACAAATATTTCCCACGGCTGTGTATTGGCCCATGAGGGCGCGCGGGTCGCAGCTTCCAGGATATTGAGGATCGTTTCCTTATCCACTTGATCGGGTCTAAAGGCGCGTGTACTATAACGGGAATTCAGTGCATCTGTGACATTCATGAAAAATACCACCTTATTTTGAGATGTTATTTTATTCTCTTTTTTAGGATTTGCGTTGATTGTACATATTTCTTGTGCTTCAATTGAGATTTTGGTTCACGATACACAAATACCTATCGCATTGTTTCAGGGTACAACATCGCTGAAAGCGATGGGAAATACTCTGTGCCACTGATACCTCAATATTGAACGCCTGGCCGGTTAAAAGAACCAAAGGATTAGCAGGAAAAACATCTGAATCCTGCAGATGTGTATCCAATACGGTTTATTCGCACATAATCTTAAATATGCGAGAATTATTAAAGATGGCTTCATCTTTTGTAAGAATTACTATGAACTCTAACTTTAATAGCAGCATTCAGGAAAGCTATAAATGGACCGCCCTTTCGGTGACCTCTCTCGGAATGCTTGTCGGGATTCTTAATGCCAGCACCCTGATAATCGCTCTTCCCACTATGATGGTGAAACTGAAGACAGACCTCTTCGGGATAATGTGGGTACTGATAAGTTATTCACTCCTCCTCACAATACTTGCTCCAGCCTGGGGCAGGCTTGCAGATATTTACGGGCGGAAGAAACTCTACGTCTATGGATTGGCAGTCTTTACAATTGGTTCATTGCTTTGCGGTTTTGCAGCTGACATAAACCAGCTTATCGCTTTCAGGGTATTGCAGGCTGTGGGAGGATCGATGCTTGTGTCCAACGGCACCATCATTGTCACCGATGCTTTCAGGCGGAACGAACTGGGAAAAGCAATGGGGATCCTTAGCATGATCATGGCCGCAGCATTTGTCGTGGGTCCGATATTGGGAGGGCTCCTTACATTGATAGACTGGCGGCTGATTTTCTTTTTTAATGTTCCAATTGGTATCGTAACTACGGTTTGGGCGCATTTGAAATTGAAAGATGTGGCAGAGCTGCCGAAAGGAGAAAAATTCGACCTCACTGGAATGGTCTTATTCACGATCGCCTTCATCACGACCATGATATATCTCACGGCAGGGTTTATATTTGGTTTGACATCGCCTCCAATGCTTCTGTCACTTGTTATCGCTATCGTTAGTTTTACCGCCTTCCTGCGCGTCGAAAAGCGAGCGATATATCCATTGATGGACCTGAACCTGTTCAAAATAAGAATCTTCTCCTACGGGCAGCTGAGCGCCCTATTAAATTCAATAGCCAGAGGGGCGGTAATGATTCTTCTAATCCTCTTCTTCCAGGGACCGAGGGGCTATGACCCGCTTACGGCAAGCATACTCACCATACCTCTTGCAATTGGTCTTGCAATAACAGGCCCAATAGGGGGAGTGCTTTCAGATAAATATGGATCGAGAATGATAAGCACGGTCGGGCTTGTTATATCCCTCGTCGGTCTCCTGGGCCTTGCGACAATGCATTACAATACACCTTACTGGATACTGGCTGTATGGATGTTCATCAACAGCTTTGGTTCAGGATTATTCCAGCCTCCGAATACCAGCGCCATTATGTCGTCAGTCCCCCCGCAGCGGCGCGGTGTAGCATCATCCATGAGGGCATTTTTCAACAGCGCCGGCATGGTACTGAGTATGGGAATAGCCTTTCCTCTGATAATGGGAGCGATCTCTCTCACCGAGATGATGGATATGTTCGTTGTTGGCGGAGCAAACATGCCTGTAGCTGTACAGGAGGCCTTTACCGGGGGTATAGCCAGTGCATTTATTTTATCTTCGATAATAACCGTGCCTGCAATAATTGTCTCTGCAATGCGTGGAACGGAAGATATCCCGAAATGAGCCCTCATAATTTTATCGCCCCAGCACACCTATTGATGCCCTGAATCTCAATTTCCATATACAGGGTTGAGCGCTCCAAGAAGTGCCAGAAAAAGTTACAAAGGCGAACGAAGCGTATATATCGTTTGTTATACAAAGTTGCATCAATAATTTAGAATATATCGTATATAATTGAAAAATCATGAGTAAAAATCTCAAAACTGCTATGCCGGAAAAGAAGCAGATCAAACTTGATGAAATCGACAAAAGTATAATCGCCCTGCTTCAGGAAGAAGGCAGGATGCAGGACATCGAAATTGCCAAAAAGCTTGGAATATCTGATGACACTTCCAAGCGGCGGAGAAAACGACTTGATGAAATGGGCTACCTGAAGGTCAAAGCAATGCTGAATCCCTGGAAATTCGGATTCACAAGTGTTTTTTTCATGGGGATTATGCTTGTGCCGGGGACTGATGTTAGAAATGTTGCTAAGAAGCTGTCAAAAATCGATGAATTCTTTTTTGTCTCACTTTCTCTTGGCCCCACTCATTCTATCGTCGCCACTGCCAGGGCAAAGGATCAGTTGAAGCTTAACAACCTGGTTGAAGAATTAAAGCAGTGGTCAGAAATAGAAAGGATTGATGTAAATATCATCTATGAAGTGATAAAAAGCGGATATCATTTCATACCTGCTGAAAAGCTTTAATGGTGAAGGAAATCCTAATCAAATTATACACTACAAGTGGATTTCGTTTTCCATTATATCTTGCGGCTTATGCCAGAAGCCGCGATTTCCCAATATAGGTTTCCATGAGATGCCTTCCTCTGGACTCTTATATCATAATTAACAATTTTAATTATTATTAATTTTCAAATAGTTTTATATTTATAGAAATAGTATACGGTTATAAGGAGGCGAGGCTTAAATGGACATATTTGATGTATTATCCGCCATCTCAAAGAGAAAGAAAGCGTTTATGCATAGCGGAATAAATGAACAAGAAGCTCTGATGAAAGCACAAGCTGATGTTTCTAAAGATTATCACATACCGCTTTTTGACATAAAGAAGTTATTAAGATCGTAGATTCAATCGTAATGGAGTCCGAGGTGCACAAGATTCATATCGGACTTCAAGTTCTTACTAATCTTTTCCAGAACCTGCAGTAAGTAGGTAAAGACTGATAGCTAATGCTTTATCAGTCATGGGTGTTAGGCTTGACCCAGGGTACAGGGTAAAATCAATAGGGCAGGTTGAGTGGCCGACAAACATACAGGAAATATTTGAATGGAAGGCACAATATGAACCCGATTATCCGCTCGTAGATTCTTTTCATTTTCAGTTACTGTTATATCTTTTTAAATAAGGATTTCGCCAACGCATCCGAAATGTATTATTGAAGAAGTTATTTTTTACCTATTACACCATATAATCTCCCTGTATCCTCACAACTTCTGAGCTGTCCTTTGCTTCTGAATACCTCTCAAGAGGCTCGCGGTTCACCTCCAGGAATACCGGACCCCATTTGAACTTGTTCAGGATGAGTGCGGCCTGCTCTTTTTCCCCGAGTATGTAAAGCGCTGCCGCAAAAGCCTCGACCGTGCTGAGCTTGAAAGGTTTGCCGAAATTCACAGCGTTGGCAGCGAGGAGGAAAGGCAGGGCGCGGTGGCGCAGCCTGAGTTTCTGCAGCACAGGGAAAACGCGTTCCACCTCTACCCAGGAACAATCGAGCACAACGATCCCATTCCCATAATCATCCGCGGGTGATAGCGCCTGCTCTGCAAAGGGGTCGAGAAGTATGGCTTCCCGCGGGAGGGCTCTGGGATTCTCATGCAGTTTTGCAAGTGCGAACCTTGCAAGTTTTTTCCCGGAGCATTTCCTGGGGTCGCACTGCCTGGCATGATAGATGTGCAGGGGGATCATGCGCTCTTATTACTACTACGGGTTATTATTATTTTGGGAGTTGACAGCATACAAATAGAAAACTATAAACATTCTTAATTAGCTTTATCCAGAAACAATTGGGAGACGGAGATGCCATGGAAGAGGAAAAATGGTTATATCACAATATTCTAAAATGGAAAGGCGAGAAAAAAGCAGACCTCAGGTTCATTGAAAGTGACAAGGAGATAGAGGTCGCAACACCGCCCGAATTCGGGGGACATGAGGGCACAATCAGTCCTGAAGACCTTTTTGTTTCATCGGCTAATGTTTGTTTCATGACCACGCTGCTTGGCACAATAAAGAACATGGGAGTGGAACTGGTATCCTACCAATCTGAAGCTGAAGGGATTCTGGAGACAGTAGATAAATTGAAAATATTCACGAAGATAATAATAAGACCAAAGATAAAAGCAAAAGAAAGCGAGGAAAAAATCAGGATGATACTCAACCATGCTGAAAAGCGATGCCTTGTAGCCAACTCGATGAGGACCGAAGTAGTCATCGAAGCTGAGATAGAAGCAGTATGATCTTGCCTTTGATGCAAGCGTATTTATCCATTCAACTTTCTTTCTTATCCAAATAATGAGCAAACTTTTTATAGACGGCAAAGCTATCGAGTTCATGAAAAATGCACTTGAAAAAGAGAACCTTCCAGCGATGCGGTTATTTATAAGCGGGGGTGGATGCTGCAAGCAGTTTGAATTAACTCCCGTAAAACAAGCGCTCGCCGGGGACGTCACGTTCAAGCAAAGCGGAATTACGGTGCATGTTGAGAAAGAACTGGTCAATAAAATAAAGACCATAGAAATAGGATTCGATGAAAGAAAAGGATTAACTATAAATTTTGAATGAAACGAGGAAATCTTTAAATAAAATTAATTCGTAATATATCGAACAAAGGAGAAAAAGGATGATAGGAATTTCAAAGCTTTACTGCGGAACCGTTGAACCCTCAGACGCTCTCAGGTACGGGCGCGATTCCGGGAAACTTCCCTCGCATTTATTGCAGTTCTCAAAGGATAAAAAACCGGTAGTGGTCTGGAACATGGGCAGGCGCTGCAACCTGAAATGTGTGCACTGTTATGCCCAGTCAAAGGACATTGAGTATAAGAACGAGCTAACGACGCAGCAAGGAAAGGAGCTCATCGACGACCTTGCACAGTTCGGCGCGCCAGTAATCCTTTTCTCCGGCGGTGAGCCGCTCATGCGTCCTGATCTACCTGAGCTTGCGCTGTACGCAAGGTCAAAAGGGATGCGTGCGGTCATCTCCACGAATGGTACACTGATCGACAAAAAGAAGGCGAAGGTCTTGAAAGAGATTGGGCTTTCGTACGTGGGTGTTTCGCTGGACGGGACGAGAGAGACCAACGATAAATTCAGGGGCGTAAAAGGCTCATTCGATCTGGCATTGCAGGGTATGCGCAACTGCCTTGAAGAAGGCATTAAGGTGGGCCTGCGCTTCACTATCAATAAGAAGAACGTGAAGGATATCCCGGCCATATTCGACCTGCTTGAAAAGGAAAAAATCCCCCGAGTATGTTTTTACCATCTTGTATATGCAGGGCGCGGCTCAAAACTGGTAAAAGAAGAACTATCACATGAAGAAAGCCGAAAGACGCTCGATCTCATTATGGACAGGACAAAGGCTTTGCATGATAATGGCTTCCCTATTGAGGTGTTGACTGTAGATAACCACGCAGACGGTCCTTATGTTTACTTCCGTTTGCTGAAAGAATATCCCAAACGTGCGGCAGAGGTGTATGAACTTCTCCAGATGAACCAGGGCAATTCCTCAGGCATCGGCATAGCCTGTGTTTCATGGGACGGATCGGTACATGCAGACCAGTTCTGGAGACATTATTCCTTCGGTAACGTAAAGGAGCGGAAATTCAGCGAGATATGGACAGATAAAAGCAATCCACTGATGGCTGGTCTCAAGAACAGGAAGCCCCTGATAAAAGCAAATGCGGACAGGTGCGCCCGATGCAAATGGTTCGAAATATGTAACGGGAACTTCCGCGTGCGTGCAGAGGCAATATATGGCAACGTCTGGGCGGATGACCCGGCATGCTATTTGACAAAGGAAGAAATAGGATACGGGAAAGAGCCTATTCCTTCTCAAGAAGCGTGAGGGAACGTATCCATTCCCCTTTTGGTTCTCTTGATGTCCCAACAACGAGCCTTTTGATATTACCCACGACCTCTACCATTCCCCGAGCCTCGATCCTTTCCCCTACCAGTGCCTGGCCTGCATAGGTGTGGGTATAGGACAGCACGCAGCTTATCTCGGGATGGTCGATTTCAAAGATAGCGGGGCTGTCAAATGCAAAATCGGCATTCGTGACCTTTGCCCGGATCGTTTCCATACCTATATCTTTTCCCCTCAGACACCGGGTGATATCTTCCCAGTCCCTTACATAAAGGAGGTCAAAATATGTCCCATCCACCATGCCGCGGTTTCCTTTTCTTACCTCATGCCAGAGAAATTCATCAAAGGAAAGCTCGGGCTTCCTTTTCCTGTAAATATCATGCCACATTTCATCGCTTATCTCTTTAACGGTAGAACATTCCTTTTTTGCCTCTGCTATGATATCCCGCGCCTGGAACCAGGATTTTCCATATACGATGAAATCTATATCTGAGAATTCGTTCTGCAAGCCGGCAAGTAGAGACCCCGTCACTCCCATTTTTTCAAGTGGCACATCCCCTTTCAGGAGAGTGTTTACTATGTCTCTCAGTTTCTTATTGTCTTTCAGCAAAATAGGGAGTTTTTTCTCTGGAGCAAGCACCTGTTTGACACAATCCCATGGGACAATATGTACATCATCCACCCACTGAGGGCGATTCGCTTTCATAAAGCTGAAGGCATCGTCGAAGTCCAGCTTGCGGAATTTTTTACGCGTTCCTCTTGAACCCTCTGGGTCAGGCACGTATCTGAGAACAGAACGGATGCCCTTCTCGTGACAATAATCCGCAACCGCGAATATCCAGTCATCACTGGTAATTATAAAATCACGCAGACGTATCCTGAACATAATTTACAATACGATGCTGGATTAATATAAAATATCTCTATTCAGGTTCCTATATTCAAACCATATATTACCAAGAAAGGAGAAAAAATCCTCCCTGGGTGCAATTCATTTTGTTAATACTATCGGCTCTAAGAAGATTTCATTTAGAATTAATTCTTTTCCTTACTATCGCTGCTATTAACAGTATTAATGCTGCATATTCAAATCCCGGCGTCTTTTGTGGGGTGGTAACTGCCGGTGTCTGGACAGGTGTTGGCGTAGGCGATATTGTTGTAGCCTTTATTGTCTGTGTTATGGCCGGAGTTGTCTGAACCTCCCCTGCAATAGAATATGCATATACTTTTCCGCTATGGGTTACTGCATAAAGCATATTACCGGAGATAGCAGGCGAGGTTATGTAATCTGTGGTATCCATTCCAGTCAAGTTTTTCCAGAGGAGATTCCCTGTATTAGTATCAAGAGCATAGATGAAATTATTTTTCGACCCGAAATAAATGACATCATTTGAAATCGCAGATGAAGCATCAACAAAGCCCGCTGTCTGGAATTTCCATTTCATGTTTCCTGTTGCAGAATCAATAGCATAAAAGTTAAAATCTTTTGAGCCTACAAAGACCGTACCATCTTTAACCGAAGGAGATGATACCACATCGCTCCCTGTCGAAAATTTCCATTTCAAAGCCCCTTTATCCGTCAGAGCATACACATTTCCATTATTTGAACCGAAGAACAGGATGCCATTTGCAGCAGCAGGTGAAGATTTTATCATACCTATGTCTGTGTAATAATGCCACATCTCCCTGCCATTCCCGGCATCAAGGGCAAAAAAAGCCCCATTGTCATTCCCGAAGTAAACCGTGTTATTTGAAACGGCAGGAGACGAATCTATGCTTTTCCCTGTTAATTTAGTCCACGAAGGTTCTCCGACCTGGGGATTAAATACATAGAGAGAGCCGTCTTCTGATGCTACATAAATAAGATTATCGGCAGCAGTGGCGGAGGAAACGAACCCACCGGTAGCATCCTTATAGATCCATTTTTTAGAGCCATCTTTTATATCGATTGCATAAAAGTGTTCGTCATTCCCCCCAACGTACAGTGTCCCATCCATGACCATGGGAACAGCTCCTATGAATCCATCTGTCGGGGACCTCCAGATCTCTTTTCCGGATTCTGCATCGAGCGCATGGACTCCACCGTTTGAGCCTACATAAACAACCCCGTTCACGACTACAGGGGATGAATCCGTATTATAATAGAGGTTTGCAGTCCATTTCAAGACAAGCGGAGGTACAACGCTATCCGTTGTAAATCCAGAATGAGAACTATCATATCCGAACTGGCTCCAATCCGAGGCGACCGCCGGCGCCGCCAGGATCAATAGTGAAAATAAATACGCAATCAATTTCATGTTAGCACCTCTACAGGGGCATAATAGCATTTTTGATTTAAGAATTTATCTGTTTCTAAATGTCTTTCTGGCAAAAGTCAGTAACATCCATAAAGACTTATAATCATTAAATATTTCATCATTATAATTACTATCATGCGAAATATATAAGTAGGGGTAGTACATAAACGATATTATATTCATATCTGCAGAAAAAAACGCCATTTCAAGCAGAACAATGGATAGATGATGGGTACTATGAAACGAAACGGCATATTGATGTGTTTGATTTTATTGGCTGTGGCGGTAGCCATACCGGAAGCGATTGCAACCTATACGGCTCAAGATGTTACAAATAATGCTTGTAATGCCTGCCATCCTGCATATGTTTCAGCCATCGCTTCCAACAGCGCGATAACTTTTTTACCGAGGCAACATGATAATATAGATAACTCCCAAACAACTGCCTGTCTTATTTGCCACAGGGGGGCATATGATACTAGCACGCATACAGTTAGCGGTTATATCGGATACCAGGTCACAGTGACAACCTGTAATACGTTACAAAATGGTCAACCTGGATGCCATGCAACCAGTGGATCGCGTCCTGTTGATACAAACACCCATACCGGCAATGCAGCTAGTCCCGCAGACTGCACAAAATGCCATTTCGCCAATACTACTAAAGTGTTTCCTCTTTCTAGTTCTCATACTTATTACCAACATGACCATAATTTCACCGTTGAATACAATTTTTATAATTACAATCTTTTAGGAATGCCCCTCAGCGCCGACGGCCATGTAGGCAAGGGCATGTTCCCGTACTATACCTGTACTCTGACCTGCCATACAAGCAAAAGTAAGGAAAATATAACCATCGGCTGGAACCAGAGTAAACATGCACAATCATATACCGGCAGTGAGACGATGTCATGTGCCAGATGCAAGTCACCGCCCAACTATAACGTAAGTGCCAACCAGAGCGCACCTGTGGCAGCGGCCGACTGGCAGGGCATCCAGTGCAGGGTATGCCATGACATGCATAATGTTTCTTATAGCAGCCCGGTGAATGGAGAACCGCTAGCGTTCTATAATGGAACTCTAAGCTCTCGTGCGGGCTACCCGGTCTATGTACAGGTTCACAATGCTACCGAATTGTGCGAGAAATGCCACACAACTACCTCTCATGACAGTAAGTTTGCAGGAATTCACAAAGACCCAGCTGGTGCGAATTTCACCTGTGCCAGTTGCCATGCGAACAGATCAATCGAAAGTGATTTAACGCAGTTCCATACATTCGAGGTCAAGAACACTACCTCAAATGTGACCGGCTGTGAAGTGTGCCATAAATCAGAAGACCATACATTCCAGTTCACGTCAATGCATACAGGTAAAGTTGAATGCGTAGCATGCCATGATCAAACTTTTACAACAGTAAATGCTACGAACTATTCCGTATCAAGTGACGGTAATTACGGTCTGTGGAAACCGACCCCGACCAGTAATTGGACTACTTATGTATTGGACAGAGGTAAACCTAAAACATGGCCCCTGCATAATATAACCAAGAGTGTAGATTGCAGCAAATGCCACAATGCAACCTCTGTATTTAACGGCACGATTACGACTGGCCTCGTATGTGCAGATTGCCATCCTACATACGCCACTGCATATAACGCCTCAAAGCATAACCAGACCCTGAATGCAAGCGCGCCTGCATGTATTGACTGTCACGTAGGATATGTACCCAGCTACGGTCATACAACAGGAGCCAAGGGTTTTACAGTGAACGAAAGTAACACGTGCAGGAATTCAGGGTGCCATCAAACCAAAGATGAAAAACATACATCAACCGATGATTGTACGATGTGTCACTTTGCAAATATGAACACGTCTTTCAGTTTGAATGCGTCACTCTATGTACATGACCACAATCTGACAATTATCCGTAACTTCTATCAATACAATCTAACAGGAACGATACAGATGCCTCTAAAGAGTAATGGTGGTGTGGGCGTAGGAACGTTTCCATACTATTCATGCGATGCGGCATCATGCCATCATCACGATGGTAGCAATGTAAAAGTCGACAATGCATCACAAACCTGGGTCCAGAGTGCGCATGCCCAGTCATTGGTAGAACCCCCCACTGACCAGAAGAATTCCTGTGCCAAATGCAAGTCGCCTCTGAATTATAATGCGAGTGCATCATCGGGTACACTTATTCCAGTAGCCGATTGGCAGGGTATTAATTGCAGGGTATGTCATAACCTCCACAATAGATCGTTTAGTAGTCCAGGGACAGGAATACTGGCGTTCTATAACGCAACTTTAAGTTCTCTTGCGGGTTACACAATCTATGACACGGTTGCCAATGCTACAGTTTTGTGTGAAAAATGCCATTATGGAGATGGCCACGACAGCAAGTTTGCAGGAACTCACAAGACCCAAGTTGGCTTTGATTGTGCTGATTGTCATTTGAATACTACTAGTGGTGCAAGATTCAATTACCAATCACATATGTTCGAAGTCACGAACTTAACAACAGGTGTAACTGGGTGTGAAGTGTGCCATAAATCAGGAGACCATACATTCCAGTTCACAGCGAACCATACAGGTAAAGTTACATGCGAAGCCTGTCACGACAAGACAGTTGCAAGGAATGCAACTGGCTATGCAGTCGGCCTTAACAGTACGGGAGTCAAAATAATTTATGGTCTCTATAATGACACAGCAACAGGATTAATATCCAGCTACAAAGATGGGTCTGCAGCTCCAACAACATGGCCATTGCACAATATAAGTAAGGATGTTAGTTGTGATAAGTGTCATGGTACCAAGTCCGCTGTAACGAGCTCATTATTAGCGCCGACATTTGGAGACATTGGTTGCGTCAAATGCCACTCTTCATACGCCAGTGCAGTCAACAACTCAAATCATAACCAGACAATGAATGTCGCTGCACCAAACTGCACAGATTGCCATGCTGGCTATGATACACAGCATAATGGTTACACAGGTTACATCGTGAATGAAAGCAACTCATGCAGGAATTGTCACGTTGAAGGTGTTAACCTTAGTGAAAGCCATGGAAATCACGGGTACGGGCAGAATTATGCAGACTGCACGCAGTGCCACTTTGCGAACACAACGCAGCAGTTCGCCCTTAACTCATCGCTATACACCCATGACCATAATCTGACTGTTGAGTACAACTTCTATAACTACAATCTTACAGGTATTCCCCTCAGCACCAATGGCGGTGTTGGTAAAGGCATGTTCCCGTATTATACATGTACTTTGACATGCCACAATGGAACTGGTGGAGGACAACCTAAGATAGAGAATGAAACCATAGCATGGAACCAGAGCGGCCATGCTCAATCAAGTCTTCATGGAACATATTACAGCGGCTACTGCTTAAAATGTCATTCACCTCCGATGTATAATCAGTCAAACAGCGCGCGTTATAACACATCAAATAACCAAGGTGTCCAGTGCAGGGTTTGTCATAACCTCCACAACGATACATATAGTGGTAATGGCACATCACCGATATACATTGCATTTTACAATGCCACCTCAAGCAGTTCAGCCGGGTCGCCTGTCTATGATACAGTGGGGAATGTTACGGAGTTGTGCGAGAAATGCCACAACGGAAGTTCTCATCACATCTCTGACCGTGATATTTATTATGACGGATCCCATAAAACTTCCCTGGGTTTCACATGTGCTGACTGCCATATGAATTCAACCATCAATAATGGTTCAGAACATACGTTCGAGGTCAATAACATTGCCACAACTAAAACAGGTTGCGAAGCATGCCATGTAGCAACATCCGAGCACACTACCTCTAACTTCAGGGAATATTCAAGCCACGGGAATGTAACATGCGATGCATGTCATGACGATACTTTTGTAAGGAATAGTACAGACTATGTGGTTAATGTGAGTACAGGAAAAGTCAAAGGTGGTGTCTACAGGAATCAAAGCACCAATAAATGGACAACTTACAGAGGAACCAGTACAGCTACAGATTGGACGTTCCATAATATCAGTAAGACTATAGATTGTAACAAATGCCACGGTGCAAGGTCGGTTTTTAATGGATCGATCGCCCCGAATTTGACAAGCGGCGGCACCACATACTACACTACCGACACACTGGTATCAGAATATAATCTCATCGTGCTTTGGCTTAACCCGAACCCGACGTTGTATGCAGGAAATCTCCTGTATACATCTTCAACAGGTATTCCTGGCGTCTCAAAAGTGCTCAAATGGGATTCAACCAACCAGATATGGGTCAGTTACCAGATCATAGTGCCGAGTGGAGGTGTCGGATTTTATTCAGGAACCAATTTCACCATGGCAGGCTACAAACCTTACTTTATAAAAGGGAATGGTACCACCAATGGAAACACGTACACATTTGTGGGAACAAAATAGAGAGGATATTATGAAAAAAATTCTCTTCTCAATTTTTTTCCTGTTAGCAATAATACCTGTAATGGCATCGGATGGGAACCCATTTACTGTATTCGGCCGGGTAACTGATACCGATGGCACGCCCATAAATGGTGTGACAGTAGTGCTTTCAGTTTCTGGAGGTTCAAATAGTACTACCACCGCAAATGTGACTCAGACAACTGGAGGTATTGCCAGCGGATATTATGTATTCCAGCTCGCAAACCTGCCAGTCAGTGTCAATGCAGGCGATTCCATGACGATAACAGCAACTGCTACCGGGAAGTCGGCTTCATGGACCGGACCAAGAGCAGCTTTAGATGACCAGGAGGAAAATCTACAACTTTCAACAGGAAGCAGCGGCAGTGGTCCATCAGGTGGCGGTGGTGGTGGCCCATCAGGCGGCGGCGGTGGCGGCGGGACATCAGGTGAGAATTACTCAAATATCCAGGCTAAAGAGTCCAAAGAAGAGTTCATAGCCAAGGATCTGCCGACAAGATACAATTTCACTACTCCAATACTCCCAGTCTATCAGCTCGAAATCATTGGGGCTGTCAGTGCAGGGTTGATAAATACTCAGATCGAACTTCTAAAAGATACGTCAACACTTGTAAAAACAAGCGCACCTGGGACCGTTTATAGATACGTCAATATCTGGGTCGGAACATCTGGCTTCGCAGTTCCAAAGAACATAAAAGAAGCTACTGTAAGATTCAAGGTCGAGAATTCATGGCTCATATCGAACGAATTCAAAGATACCGATGTTGCCCTTGAAAGATGGGATGGAACAAAATGGGAACTCCTGGAAACTGGATCCAAAGGAAAAGATGAGCTTTTCACTCACTTTGAGGCAAAGACAAATTCCTTCTCGCCATTTGCAATAACAAGCTTGAAGGGCGTGGTGGTACCGGCTGAAACACCTGTAGCGGGGGAAGAAACACCACAAAAACCAGGGCCAACTGCAGTGACAATACCTGTAAAGAAGACACCGGGATTTAATGCCGCCATGGCAATGATATTGCTTTTGGCAGGTTATATGTTCGGACGGAAGAGGTGATGGCCCCTATCATTTTTTAATATTTATCCAAATTCTTACATGTCCTTAATAATAATAAAAACGTAATTAAATTATAAAAATGCATGTCATAAATAACAGATCTATAATTTTCAGTCTGCTCCTATTTATCACTATAAACCTGATGCCTGCCGCAATGGCAGGGTTTGAAAACTGCATTGATTGTCATGGGACTATTTTGGCGGGGATGCCATACGTAAATCTTACTTCCTTAAATAACAGTATGCATGGACGAGTGAACAATGTAAATGATTTGAACTATGCTTGTTATGCCTGCCACTGGGATGGCACTCCTCCAAAAATCCATCCAATAGATCTAAGCCTGGTAAAAATGTGTTCAGATTGTCATGTCAGCAATCTTTTCAATGCACCTTTGGTTAGCGAGCACATACAAAATGGTAAAGACATTAACATATCCACGAGCTGTACTACCTGCCATAGCAACAGTGTAGATACGAATGCCTCTTATTTTAACATATTTGACCGGGTATCTCATTATGGAACAACCAATAACCTTATCCAATCAAAGGATTGCGCCTTTTGCCATTACAATAACAGTGGAAATAGTATATGGGGGGCACCAAATGATCCCAGAATCTCCTTTGTTGCCTTGAACCATACTCCATTTACAGCCAGCACAGAATGCTATGGCTGCCATGTGCGCGGCGGCGGAACTCCTCCAACTTTCCACGATAGTACCATGGGTTTAGGGGGTAACAAAAATTGCATTAGCTGTCACGATATTGGAGGAGCTGCGCCATACCATGTTAATTTTTCAGCCGCCAATGACGATAAAGCGGTACATAGGACTCTGAATGCAAATGCTATAACTTCTTTAAACAGCAACAATCTCCGCTGCTGGGCTTGCCATGGAGATGGGGATGGAAGTGAGAATGCACAGCCTGCAGGTGGGCATCCACTAAATTACAAAACTCCAAAAAACTGTAACAACAATGACTGCCATTCACTCTCACAATCCCCCTATCAAGAGCCTATGGTTTATTCGCATTTCCAGAATGCAAGCCTAAATGGTAATCAAAATAATGCTACAAATTATAATATAACCACTTCAGTACAATGCCAAATCTGCCATCTAAACAGTCTGGTGATAACGGATAATAATACGGATCTGGCTCTTACATCACATTACGCGTCGACAGATAATTTAATTGATTCTTTCAAGTGCACCTATTGCCATCTGGTTAAAAACAATAGTGAAGCCTGGGGCAATGCAACTTTAATATACAAGAATACAACCTCGCTTATTGAACTTGAAAAAGAACGAAATAAACTAACAGCTTTTGAGGGAGAGAGCGTATATCTCGGTAATGGATATTCTTTGAAAGTGGTGGAGATCTCCTCAGAAAGGAGTGAGGCTTTAATTCAGCTTTTAAAGAACTATAGTATTGTAGATGAATTCTCAATAGGTGTTGGCTCTCAATATAACTATGAGGAATATACTACTATAGACAATGGAACGTTCAAGATGCCTATTATTATCCTGAATATAACATCAATATTCAAAGGCGCAAATCAAAGCCTCATTCAGTTCAGTGGATTCAGGACAGCTAGAGTCCATGCAGAAACCAACAGCACTGCGTGCTTTGCCTGTCATCTGTACCGGTATTCTCCAGAAAAACAACGGTATCTGGTTATTGACAGAGATCTAGAAGAAAACCCCAATAATGATATCATATATTTCACCAATGTATTCGTTGATTTCATATCTGAAAATAAAAGTAAGATATACTATAATGGCGACGATTATGTTTTAAACCAGATCAACACCGATTTTGGGACATTCCTTCCCTCTCCCTCGTTACAGAAATATCTAAAGGTGGGGGAAACGTGGAACCTTGGAGAGAACATTTCTCTGAAACTTAATGACGTTAGTACTGATAGCAAACAGGCATTGCTGGCTTTAATGATTAACAATAGCGTTGTCGAGGATTGGGCAGTTACCAGCGGTTCTGAGTTTAGTTATACCCGTCCAATCAGATATAAAGGATACCAAGATATCAATGTAACAATTTTCAGCGCAAACCTTACGTCAGTTGTTCAGGCAAATCCAAATTTCGTAATACTTAAGGACGTGCTGGCGATTTCACCCTCGATAATGAAAACTACCGCCAACACCACAGCTTTTGGGTATAATAGCAGCTGGCTTTTTCCCAATGATACCTTCATAGTGGGGAAAGTACCGGAAAATCTTCACATACCGAACCTGTATACCGATCAAAGGATGTGGGCTGATTGCGTTAACTGCCATGATACATCAAGAAAACTTAATATTCCTAATTTTGATGCAGTTTCATCAAGATTAGGAAAGCACGACAGATTGAACGGAAATGCATCCATTGATACCCTTTTGTCGGATTCGATTGATAAAGCATGCTGGGCATGCCACACTTTGGACAGCCAAGAGCCGCAGTCGCATGTTCCAACATACACTACACCAAGATCTTGCAAATCCTGTCACATCTATCAGGAAAATCCAAATTTTGGGGCAATAAATATCAGCGACGAGCCACATGCGCTGGAACAGAATTGCGAATCCTGTCACATCCTGCAATCACACAATCTAAAAAGATTTCTGGTTTCACCGGTGATAAGGGAGGCGGCTCTGGATAATATCGAAGCTGTCAAAGGCGAAAAGTTAAAACTGACTGCGAGGGCAATGGCAGGTTATAAGATGAAAATAAGGGCAGCCGAGTATTTTATGGATAGAATGGGCACTTCCGGGAATGGAACACCGCTTGGCCTGATAAATGGTACATATGACTCGCAGGTAGAGGATGTTACAGCAGAGATAAATACAACTAATATTTCAGTCGGAGCACATGTAATTTATATACATGCTATGGAGAGGAACAATAATTGGGGGGAGTTCTATCCTGTAAATTTTACGATAACTGAGAAATCAATGGTATCCGACATAAAGAAGGTCATCCACAACGTACTTGGTTCAGTCATACTTGCTTTAATAACCGGATTAACGGCAGCATACCTTTTCTATTCAAAGCCTTTGTGGAGATTATACTCGATTTCAAAGCTGGTTCGAAAATGAACTTGTATGGGCCCGCTGAGAATCGAACTCAGGATCTCCGCTGTGTGAGAGCGACGTCATAGCCGACTAGACCACGAGCCCTTTCTTTTGTCTGATAGTATCTATTCCTCATAAGATTATCGTTATTAAAGCTGGACTCCCAAAAATCCTGCATTTAACAAAAGGCTTAAATGCGAAAAAACCATTTAAGCGAATCCCTGCAAAGTCCGGATAGTGTAGCGGCCTATCATGAGGGCCTGTCGAGCCCCCGACCCGGGTTCAAATCCCGGTCCGGACGTCCTTTTTTTTGTTCAAATCCCTACATAGTGTTAATAATATTTCTATAGTGCACTTGCACTCGTGCTTGCTTCAGACTTTTAAAGTTCACCTTCTCACCAGTTCATCGAGATTATCGCAATAGCTATTTTCATATCTCCTTCCTTCCATGGCCAAAAATCCTCTAACCCCACCAATGCAAAAAATTATGGGAACCCTTCACTCAGATATAAAGTCCCCCATTTATATCTATCACCTGACCTGTTATGTAATCCCCGTCCAGTGATGCCAAGTAGGCCACCGCACCTGCGACCTCGGATGCCTTCCCCAGTCTTCCAAGTGGTATTTTGGCAAGAATCTTTTCGATTATTTCATCAGGAACCCCTTTTACCATATCAGTATCTATAAATCCCGGGGCTATTGCATTTACAGTTATACCCTTGCCAGCAAACTCCTTTGCCAGTGCTTTTGTAAGACCTATCATGCCTGCCTTTGAAGCTGTATAGTTCGCCTGGCCGAAATTGCCCATTCTTCCCACAACCGATGAAATGTTCACAATCCTGCCATATTTCCTTTCCAGCATTCCTTCTATGAATGCTTTGGTGCAGTAGAAGGTTCCATCCAGGTTCACCGACATAACATCTCCCCACATATCAGGAGTCATTTTGACAAAAGATTTATCCCTGACTATTCCTGCGTTATTAACCAGAATGTCTATTTTCCCGAACTGCCCGATCACTTCGTCCCGCATCCTGTTTACCTGCTCAAGATTACTGACGTTTGCCTGGTATACATAAGAGTGCCTTCCGATAGCCTCTATTAACTTTGATATTTCCTTTGCTTGCTCTTTATTATCCATGTGGTTTATCTTTATGGTTAATTTTTCAAGTTCATCTGCCATGCCAATCTGGTCAATCAGCTTTGATACCTTCTCGGCATGCTCTCTTGTGTTCTGATAGTTGATAACAACGTCAGCGCCGTCTTCCGCAAGCCGCAAGGCAATCGCCCGCCCGATTCCTCTTGAGCCTCCAGTGACCAGAGCAACTTTTCCTTCCAATTTTTTTCCATTCATGTTCATAATATCACCTCTTTACCACCATAGCAATACCCTGCCCACCTCCGATACAGAGTGCAGCAAGGCCGTATGTGCCTTTCCTTCTCCTTAATTCATAGAGAAGAGTAACCAATATCCTTGCACCGCTTGCTCCTATGGGATGCCCCAGGGCTATAGCGCCGCCGTTAACGTTAACATGTTCTGGATTAAAACCCAGTTCTCTGATAACAGCGATGCTCTGCGCTGCAAAGGCTTCATTGAGTTCTATCAGGTCAAGCTCACCTGCGGAGATATTGGCACGCTGTAGAGCTTTTTTACTTGCATCAATAGGCCCAATGCCCATTATTTCCGGAGGCACGCCGCCTAACCCGTAGCTTTTGATAGTCGCCAGAGGCTCAAGTCCTTTATCTTTTGCCTTTTCTTCAGACATCAAAAGAACCGCAGCGGCTCCATCGTTAATTCCTGATGCGTTCCCCGCAGTTACTGTCCCGTTCTTTTTAAATGCAGGTTTTAATTTTGCAAGTATCTCTTTCGTTGTGCCGAATCTGGGAAACTCATCTGTATCAAAGAACACAGGCTCGCCTTTTGGCTGGGGAACTTCTACTGGAATAATCTCCTCTTTAAACTTGCCTGCCTTGATAGCAGCCTCTGCTTTATTCTGGCTTTGTGCCGAGAATTCATCCTGTTCTTCCCGTGTAACATTATATTTTTCCGCTACGTTCTCTGCTGTTATACCCATATGGTAATTGTTGAAAATATCCCACAGCCCATCATATATCATCAAATCCACAACTTCATCGTTTCCCATCTTTGCTCCCCAGCGGTTTTTTTTCAGCGCATACGGAGCCATGGACATGGACTCGACGCCGCCTGCCAGAACAACATCTGCATCACCGAGCATGATAGATTGTGCCCCCAGAACGACTGACTTCAAACCCGAGCCGCATACTTTGTTCACGCAATAGGAGGGTATCTCTTTTGGAATCCCCGCTCCGATTGCAGCCTGCCTTGCCACATTCTGACCATGACCTGCTGAAAGAACATTTCCCAGGATTACCTCATCAACGTCATTTGATTCAACATTACCCCTTTTCAAGGCATCTTTCAATACAACAGAACCAAGCTGTCCTGGGCTAAAATCCTTAAGAATTCCCCCGAATTTCCCGACTGCGGCTCTTGTTGCCGATACAATAACTACATTATTCATACTTCTCACCTATATTATGAGTCCTCCATCAACGCAAAGCACCGCACCGGTAACAAACCTCGCCTCTTCTGAAGCAAGATATAAATATGCATGTGCAACATCTTTTGGTTCACCCAGCCTGCGCAGTGGAGTTTTTTCTCTCATCATTTCAAGTATTTTTTCAGGTACATTTGAGGTCATTGGAGTCATTATAAATCCAGGTGCCACTGCATTGACCCTTATCCCCTTTTTCCCAAGTTCCTTTGCCAGGGTCTTTGTCATGCCAATTAGACCGGCTTTGGTTGAAGCATAGTTGGTCTGCCCGACATTGCCATTCAGTCCGACGATGGAAGATGTATTGATAATTGCACCACTTCCTTGATTGATCATAGCTTCAACCACAGCCTGGATACAATTAAAAGGCCCTTTAAGATTGATATTAATAACCCTGTCCCACTGTTCCTCTGTCATTTTTGTTACGAGGGCATCCTGAACAATGCCTGCATTATTTATCAAAACATCTATTCTACCATATTTTTCCAGAGTAGTTTTAACCATCTGTTTTGATTGTTCCCTGTTGGTTACATCCAGTTTAGCAAAAAATGCCTCTCCATTTTTCTTGATCTCTGCCACTGTCTCCTCACCAGCCTTTTCATTTACATCGGCGACAACAACGTTAGCTCCTTCTTTTGCAAACAGGAGTGCAGTCTCTTTACCAATACCGCTTCCTGCCCCAGTAATAATTGCAACCTTATTTTCAAGTCTCATTTTATACTCCTCCTTGCCTTGCGACTCTTTCCTTTTTGTTTGAATTTCTTTTCCTCGATTTGTTCAAACTTCTCTTCTCGCTTCCATCAAGGGACCTTGGTTTTAACCACTCAGTAATCTTAGGACAAACCACTTTCTGGGATTTTGAACCCACAAATATACCTATATGCCCTGTCGGAAAAACAAGCATTTCTTTATCAGAACTTGATACCGCATCATTCAGTGGTTTACTTGCTTCATTGGGAACTAAATGGTCAAATTCCGCCATGATATTAAGCAGTGGCATGGAGATCTCTTTCAAATTAATCTCCTTTCCATCGATCACCATCTTGTTTTTAATGAGCAAGTTCTTCTGGTAGCAGTCTTTGACGAACTGCCTGATGGCCTCACCCGCCTGTCCTGGGCTGTCGAATATCCATTTTTCCATTCTCAAAAAGTTGCTGACAGTTTCTTCATTGCGAAGCTCGCATGCAGCATCACCAGGTTCACATTCAATTCTCTCAAGCAGGCCTACATACTTGTCAATCATAAGCCTGAATGGGTCTGTGAGCAAGAATCCCCCATTAAGGAAATCTCCTGGAACAATTCCATAATAGTCCACGATTTTGTCCACGTCTAAGCTCTTTGCCCAGATATGAAGAAGTCCTTTATCTGTATCAAAGTTTATGGGGGCCACTAAAGTGATCAGGTTCTTTACTTTTTCTGGGTGCAGTGCAGCGTACATCACAGAAAAGGTTCCTCCCTGGCATACACCGAGCAGCGTGATCTTATCCAATCCAGACCGTTCTCGAATCTTATCCACTGCATTATTTACATAACCGATCACATAATCGTCGATTGTAAGATATCTGTCTGCGCCCGAGGGATACCCCCAATCAATGATATAGACATCAAAACCCTCATCCAGCAGCTTCTTTATCACACTTTTATCTGGCTGGAGATCCAGAATATAGTACCGGTTCACAAGTGCGTACACTATGAGTATTGGAACTGGATATGTTTTTTCTACGATCGGGATATAATGGATAAGTTTCATCTTATCTTCGCGAAATATTATCTCTGAAGGCGTGGTTCCAACCGAAAAATCGGGGGGCTCCAGGAATAGTTCCACCCCATGTTTGAATTTCTCATAATCTCCTATTAAATTAAGTGCGTTCATGGTATCTCATCACCCAAAAACCTATTTTTTCTCTTTTAGTTCTTTGATCTGGCTGGTCAGTTCTTTTACTGTTTTCTTTAGAGAATACAACTCTTTGTTGATCTCGTCGATATCCGTCTTTGTAGGGAGATTCATAGGTTTCAGATAATTCTCTTCAAGCATTTCCCTGTTGTATTTTTGAAATTCTATTAAATACGAATTCAATTTCCCCATGTCCGACGCAAAATGACCTGATTTCAGGAATTCCCTGAAGGTCTCGCTGTAAGTTTCAATCCAGATCTTGTAAAAATCCTTATATTTCTCAGGGGTGATTTCCCCTTCCATATCAGTTGCAGTCTTTTCACGCACTCTGCGCATTGCTTCTGTAAATATACTCTGGAAATTGAAATTGGAATCCATCCCTGCAGTATAAAGGTTGATAAAGGTAGAGAAACCCTTCATCATTTTTTCAGATTTCTCACGTGTTGGACCAAGGGCAGGCATCTCGACGAGCCTGCCCATTGTGGCATTGTATGTCCTTAACCACAGGTCAAAAAATTCCTGGGTGGATTCGAAACTGGATTTTTCCATATTTAAGCCTGGCTTGCAGAGCTTGAATATGATTTCACCCACATCTTGGAAATCTTGGTAAATGTGTCTGCATATATCTTAGCTGCATTCTTTACGGGCTCCAGAATCTCTTTCATTGGTCCGACCGCAGGAGTGTCCTCAAAGAAGCTGTCAAAAGCCTTTTCATACATCCTTACCCATAAATTATAAAATTCTTTAGACGCCTCTGGATCAGCAGTTCGTTTTGATAGCTCCTCAGCCTTTTCAGACAGGTTTTCAAGTGCAGCTATCCAGGACTTGTAAAGGTTCAGATAAATGTTTGCACTCAATGCGAAATTCTCAAATACTTCCTTTGAAGGCTGCGATCGGAAATCAAACAACTTGCCGTAGGTCTCCTGATATGTAACCTGCCATAGTGTATAAAATTCCTTATAAGCTTCGGGACTTGCTCCTCCCTTGGAGATTTCTGCTGCTTTCTCAGAAAGTTTCGATACAGACGCCATCCACGGCTCGTAGAGTTTCGCATACGAATTTTTCCATAGTTTTGATATCTGTAAAAATGTCTCAGAGTAGAAATCGGGTATGCCTGTGTAATTTTCGAAGAGATTTTTTATATTTTCCCGGGCTGGCAGTTCAAGAAGCTCATCGAATATTTTTCCGTACGATTTTATCCATAGATCATAGGCTTCTTTATATTTTACAGGATCAGGTTCGCCTTTAAGTACCTCTCTTGTCTTCTGGGAATTCTCCTCTAACCTGGCAATCCATGACCTGTAGAGCTTATTCGATTCCTCTGCACCGATCAGCAGTCTCTCGAGTGTCTCTTTATTGGATTTCAGAGTCGGGATCGGATAAAAATCACCAAAGGTATTCTGGTATGTTTTCACCCATTCGTCATAAAATTCCTTATATTGCTTTGGTGCAGCATCCTTCGGGAGTAGAGCCGCCTTCTCAAATAGCTCTCCTGTGGATTCGAGCCAGGGCTTGTATAGCTTTATGTAGGAATCCTCCCACATTTTTGAAACGGCTGTGTAGCTGTCAGCCCATGTCTTGAAAATATCCTTCTTTTCTTCTTTTATATCTTTTCTTTCTTCAGTTTTCTTAACCATGTTTATTCACATCTTTTTAATTTTATTTACTATTTTAATTTATTTTTTAATCCAAAAGCCTCAACGCCTTAGTAGGTCGATGCTCAGCAGCTCCAGAAGATGGGGAAAACATTTGGAAAAAGAGTCGCTGATGCCTGCTGGCTTCAGTCCGGGATGGATCTCTCTCTCCTACCAACTTCTTGATATCAAGCAGTGGTATGTGGTATTCTCTGGATATATCAAGTATAGCTTTCATCATAGCTTCATGTTCGTTCGTACCGCTATGCATGAAGGTCTTCTTTCCGAGATAGCTGTCAATACATCAAATATATCCATGTTTCGCCAACTTACCCCTGGTTTTTGCTCAACATTTCTTCTAAAATTTCATCGGTACTTAGAAGATATCTTGATCTTTCCAGGTCTATCTCCCCAACATTCTTCCATGAAGGCCATTCATGGATAAGTCTTCTCTTGGGGAAACCCTTCATCAAGTCAGGAACTGATCCCAATTTCTTCTCTATATCCTCAAGCGTATCTTCGTATAACCCATCAAGGTTGACGTTAGCAAATGACCCTTCATAATTAATTTGCTGGACGGAATCCTCTGGTACATCTATTTCTTTAAATTCCATTCAATTCACCTCTTAATTTATTTATTCCTCACGGACATCTCCACATTTTTGTTTATGAGGAGATGACAATCAATCTTTGGATATTTACACATAATATCAGACCTCCGGATTTATCAGAAACTTTTTGCGCTTCCTGACTCGGTTCTGTCAGTAGTGAATCTTTTCTGAATATACGCTATGATATTGCTGGCTGCTATAAATGTCAGAAACACCAGTTCCAATGCGTAAGTAGTTCTAATCATTATGCTCAGAATAATGAGTTGGAAAATAATATAACCATTCATTTTTCAAATTTTATTTCTCAATTTATTTCAGAATTTGGTTCAAAAATTGAAAATAACAGACATTGGAATATTTTCAAAAATGGAAGCAAACTACAATACCCACCTCTTCCTTCTGGACAAAAGCTTCTTTATTGCTTATTCAAGAACCAGACTGGTAGACAGTGCATCAGCTCCGCCGAAAGAGCGGTCGCTCAAGAGTATCGTTTCGTCAGCTCCCAGTGCCAGAGCTTTTCGCAATGTTGCCTCAGTATTAGGGGGCCCCATTGAAATAACCGCTAGGCGAAACCCATATTTTTCTTGGAATCTGAGGCTTTCCTCTAAAGCGTAGGTATCAAACGGATTAATGATGAAAGGCACTCCCTGTCTAATCAAGATACCAGTGATCAGGTCAACGTTGACCTGAGTAGTACCTGTCTGGCACACGCGACATCTATCTACACGCATGTAAATTATACAAGAGCAGGAGGACTAATTTTTAAATAGAGATTAAATATAGAGTCCTCCATTAATATCCCATTTGTATTTTTACTCGTATTTTCCTTCAATGTATGGCTTCATTTCTTTCAATACAATCGCTACGAATGCTATGATGTATATTGCAGCAAGGGATACAGTTATAAGAAGTATCATTTCTATCATGGTTGTCACCTCCTTAATTCACAAATAATACGATCAGGGCAATCACGAGTCCGAAGATCGCGATGGTTTCAGGAATTACAGTCATTATGAGACCTTTGCTAAAGAATTTTTCATCTTCTGCCATGGCTCCGATTGCCGCTGCTCCTATCGTCTGTTCTGCTAATCCTGCGCCAATTGCGCCACCAGCAAATGCTACTCCCGCTCCGATTATTGCTAAATCTCCTACCATTTACTTTCCTCCTTTTGTCTTTGGTTTTGTAAGAAATACTAATTCCAATGCGTATGCAGTCATCATTATTATAATTATAATGATTTTGTGCACAATATAACCATTTATTTTTCAGAATTTGGTTCAAAAATTGAAACATGGTATGTTTAAATAGTTAATATGGTAATTATTATAATTATGAAAAATGAAGAACGAGACATAAGAGGCTAACGCCCATTCATATGACGAAAAATCAACAGCCTGTGTGATTATGCTTACGCATGGGCCGATATAATATATTGCGAGGTGATGATACGAATATTGCAGGTGCCGTAAGGGAGCAACTCGTGGATAAAAGATTAAAATATGTTACAGCCGCTGCAGTAGCTGGTGCTGTTATGTTAGCTGCTTATTATTACCCGGCAGAGGCGTTCATTGCTTTTGTTTTGTGGGTGTCTCCTGGCATCCCGTTAATCTTGATAGTGATTTTGATATATAAGTTGTTTTTCGAGAAAAGGAGGACATCGATATGAGTAAATGCAACATGGACGAATTCAACAGGGAAAAATGGAAGATGCCCAGATGGGCAAAGTACACAACTTCTTTGATAGCTGGAGTTTTTATGGCTTTCGTACTGGGATGGCTGTTCCTTATTCCAGTGGCTGTCGTTGTACTTCTGGCCTACGGGCTTGTGGTATCTATGAAGGACAGGAAGAACAGGATCACGGTCGTTGTAAAACCAACTGAGGCTATGAAAGCCATTGCGCGCAGGGAGGAAGAACTCAAACTAGAGAAAGAAAGAATCATGTATGAAGAATCTGGCGCCGTGATAAAATAGTAACCACTGGATTCTTACAGGCTTGAGTATGAACAGATTGACTCTATTCTTCATCGCTGGACTCTTCTTATACTGGCAGGTGTCGAAGCTATTTCCGGGCAAAGCGAGGATAAGGATGTGTATCATTTTTCCACTGTCACTATCAGTATCTGATTGTTGTGGATTTCACATCAGGTACTTATTGAAGCAATTAAGATATATATTCTCTAAGTTATCTACAGAGGCGGATTCATAGTTTTTATTAATCAAGCAGGAAAATAAATACATTTGGCTTCATTCCTTTATATTTTTCAGGCATTTACGAGTGTCTTTTCTTCAAGCTTCAACTTCTCAACTATCTTATTTTCAATTTTTATTTCTGAATTTTATTCAGAATTTGATTCAAAAAATTTAAATAGTAGATACATACATTGATGATAATAGAAAAATTGGGTTGGTGACAAAAGTGCGTATCGATTGTCTGCGGTGTAGAAATACTCAAATGACTTTCAAATTAAGGAAAAAATATAGAAATATTTGTGAAATATGAATAGGCAGAAAATACTTTTAGTGGATGATGATGGATCAAATAGTGAACTGCTAAGGTTAATTTTCGAAAAAGATTACGAGGTTATAACAGCATGCGATGGAAACGAAGCATTGCTCAGAGTTGAAAATGATTTGCCTGACCTGATACTTTTGGATATATTAATGCCTGGTTTAGACGGTTATGAGATATGTAGATTGCTTAAAGATAAGGACAAAACCATGTTTATACCTATCATAATGGTAACAGCTCTTATGGAAAAGAAAGATAGGATTATGGCTATTGAGGCTGGTGCAGACGATTTTCTAACCAAACCTATTGATATGGATATATTATGTACAAAAGTGAAATCACTGCTCAGGGTTAAGCGATATTATGATAATTTAATAGATGCGAATAGAGAAAAATCAGAGTTTGTAAAGAACAGGGACCAAAAGCCACCGGTTCCACCGAATTCATCTGATCAAGAAATAGTGGATATATCGCATCCATTATTAAAAATGAATCCACACATAGAAGGTATTGTTAAAAACCATCTTGAAATCATCATACTTGAAATGTTATCTAAAGAACCGTTGTGCGGCTACGACATAATAAAACAAATTTTTTCTAAATATAATGTTTTCTTGAGCCAGGGGACAGTATACCCAGTTCTATATTCCTTGAAACGAGATAATATTTTACAGGTTGAATTTGCGAAAGGTAACATGAGAACAAAAAAATATTCAGTTACTCAGGATGGAAAACCAACCATCGAGAAAAGACTAAATGAATTTATAACAGCTGAAGAATATATTTTGAAATCAATCAGGAGAGGATGATTACGATTTTTAGGAATTTGATCAATGGCTTGAATGTGGACTGCGCACTAAATGTGGACGACTGGTATAGCGACTCCAAATTAATACTCTAATGATTCAATCGCGCCAGGCATCCCATCCATTTATAATTTCCATTTGAAAAAACAGGCCTTTCGTTCAATTCATCAAAATACTGACAAATACGTTCGGTTAATTCATCTTTTGAAATTACTCTAATTCCTCTCAAAAAGCTTCCTGTCATTTTACTGAATAAATTCTCAATAACGTTTAGCTGCGAAACGTGTTTAGGAGTAAAAACAAATTGAAAATCTTTGTGGAACTGTTTCAAGATATTTTTGTGTTTCTTTTGAAGTGTGCATTCGAAGGTATTTCTTTTGGATAATATGGATCCATATCTTTTAATGAGTCAATAAATTCATTACTCTGTGGCTAAAGATTAGGTTTAATTGGTACTAAAAAGCAACGGCTGATACATTGGCACGCAACACGCCTATTCCATCAATTAACCTTATTTATCCAATGGAAATATATAGTATTACAAAAAATCATTAAAAGAGATTATGAAAGAGATTCACATCATTGCCCTCATGATAACATTAACGGGTATACAAGCAGGATTAATCCTTGGGGGGATTTTGCCTCCTTTATCCACCAATTCTTCGGTCAACACGTTGTTTCTACTTGCTCGCCTAGCAATTATTGGTTACACGGGATGGATATTTTCAGGCTCCGGCTTCAAAGAAGCTGCGATAAAAGGCGGCATTGTAACGCTTGCCGCAGTTATTACAGTTTACATGGGTATATTTATCGGGATGACCATGCATAAACCAGTTCTTGGAATAAGTTTTGCATCCCGATTTTATTTGCTTTTTAATTTACTGTTTATGGGTATAATCAATCTTATGTTCGGAACAGCATTCGCAGTGATTGGCGCGCTAATCGGAAGGAAGTTTAAGAAATGATGTTGGTTGCGGTTGCCGTGGGAGCATCTACGAAGATGCCGCATAGGTTGAAGGAATTGGGCAAATAAATAAATTTAGACACTACATAGATGTTAAACAAAAATTTGAACGTTCGGTCCGGACTTCTTTCTTTATAACCAATACAGTTAAGGCGTTTCAAAACCTCAAACATATATGGGAGGTATTGTTCTTGCTAACTAAAAGGAAAACATATTCTGAAAAATGCCCGATGTGTGGTGGTGACATCCATCCGCTAGGTGATGAAGCTGTATATTTTGACGAGCTTCCACCCGATACCCCGGTTCTTGCAGAGGTGAGTCCAGGTCATTGGGTAAAAGTGGTTGATAGAAAACCATCCAAGACCTAAAATAATCAATACATAAACATTTATGAGGTTGAACGATTACTTGAGGGTATGGTAAGAGTAATCGGCATAGACCCGGGAACAAAAAGTTTTGATTTTTGCGGTCTGGATGACGATGATGTAATTCTTGATATTTCTATCGCAACGCGGGACATCATAGAAGATTCCGGGGCAATCGCGGACATAATAACAAGAACCAGCCCGGACCTTGTCGTGGGGCCCTCGGGTTTTGGCATTCCGCTCACCGATATCAAAGATGTCGGAGAGAGGGAGCTATTTTTAATGTCCCTTATCAAACGAGAGGATAATAAAAGCTTCCTAGGCATGCGTAAATCGATAAACAGGATGATACAATTGGAGCTTCCAGTAGTTTTCATTCCCGGGGTCATTCATCTTCCAACCGTTCCCTTTTATCGGAAATTAAACAGGATTGATATGGGCACTGCTGATAAACTCTGCTGCGCAGCACTCGGGATTCGGGACCAGGCGGAGAGGGGTGAAAAGAGTTATGATAAAACATCGTTTATAATGCTGGAGATGGGCTTTGGATATACCGCGGCAGTTGCCGTAGAGGAAGGAAGAATCGTGGACGGCATCGGGGGGAGTTCAGGTAACATTGGTTTTCTTTCAATGGGATCTATGGATTCGGAGGTTGCTTACCTTCTGGGAGGATTTAATAAAGATCTGATATTTAAAGGCGGAGCCGGGACTATTGCAGGAACACCTGAAAAACTTATGGAAAATGAAGATGCTCTGAATGCATATCTGGAAGGCGCTGTTAAAGATGTCTTATCATTGACAGCTTCCGTAGAACCAGAGGAAATCCTTGTTTCAGGCAGGATTTCAAAGGTTTCAGGATTGTTTGAGGAATTAAAAAAGCGCATTGATCTTGCCCCGATAAGAAGGCTTAATGGTTTCCCTGTTAAGAAAGTCAAAGAGGCTGCCCAGGGTGCGGCGCTCATAGCCAATGGACTGATGGGAGGGAAATATAGGGAACTTGTTGATGTAATGAAAATAAAAGAGGCAAAAGGCACGTCACTGGATTATATTCTTCTTCCTGAAATCGAGGACATGAAGAGAGAATACAGTGTTTAGCAGAAATCATGAGTTCAATGCCAAAGCTTTTTAAATAATCAAGACATCTTGGGGTTTCGCGCTGGGCTCGTGGCTTAGCTCGGATATAGCGCCGGGCTTCTAACCCGGATGTCGAGGGTTCGAATCCCTCCGGGCCCGTTACAAAAATATCCCGGCAATAAAATCAAAAGCGCCTCGGTGGCTTAGGGGTATAGCGCGTCCTTGGTAAGGACGAGGTCGAGGGTTCAAATCCCTCCCGGGGCTTCATGAAACCATAGCAAAAGCCCACTTTGGAGTATAAAAGCTGGTAAAAGAGTGAGGTTTAGCATGGTTGAGGACATACACAATTTAAAAGTGTACTGGAAAGGGATACTGAGCGCGTTATCTATCAAAGTTGCCCATAGAGGACAGGGAAAGCGTTAATCGATTCTTTTGGAGCATTAACCACAATGCATTGGATGAATACTCGAAAATAGTTATGACTTTGTTGCATCGTTAAACATTTGTAGCACTTCCTGTTATAGTTCCAGTCGGCTTCTTCTCGAGTTCAATATCATGCACAACAACAGCACTTAACACCGTTGAGACGATTGAACTGTTCGTATAATACGTCGGCTCGAACGTCGCCACAATATTATATGTACCCGAAGTGACTGAGAACGAATAGAAACCCGATGCATTGGTCGTTGTTGAAATGCTGGGGTTAGTGGATACCTTTATTCCGGGAATACCAGTTTTGTTTACACTGTCCATTACTGTACCGTTAATGAACCTCACTGATGGAAGTATTGTGGTTGACATATGCGTTACCATGGTGGTATTGATATTGCCATTTGTATCCACTGTTCTTGTCCCGATTGTGTAGGTTGCTGGAGCTAAACCAGTAGCATTGTAATACTGTTCACCTTTTGAGATATTTTTCTGGAATATTCCATCGATATAAACCATCACTCGATCAAAATCAAAATCAGATGGATCTGTCCAGGTCCAATTAATGTAGTTGTGGGCATAGCTTATATTTTTGAGGTTATTAATGCTGGCGGGAGGAGTTGTATCTAGAGTTGTCGGCGTAAAACTGTAAGTGTAAGTTGTATTTACATTACCAGATCTGTCATAGGCTTTTGCATAATATTGGACGACTGTGCCGTTTTCAAATGCCCCAATATTATAATTTAAGGAAAGAGAATTTGAGTTTGGGAACCATGTTTGAGATTGCAGAGTTCCATTATTCCAATATAACTCTACTCTGCCTAAAATATCATTATCGCTTGCATTAATGGCAATTATAACATTGTCTTTATCAGTTGGATCAATTGGTGAACGAGCTACTGAAATGTTAGGCTGAGTCCTATCTAAAATTGTAAATGAATATGTGGACGTCTGTTGAGTATTTCCACTTGTATCATTTGCAACCGAATAATATTGAATTATTTTTCCAACATTAAATTTTCCTAAATTCGTGCTATTAGAAAATGGATTGCTGGGCGAGTTCCAGGTTTCGTTATGCCATGTCCCATCGTTCCAGTACAATTCTACTTTGCCTAAAATACCATTATCGCTTGCATTAATGGCAATTATAACATTGTCTTTATCAGTTGGCTCAATTGGTGAACGAGCTACTGAAATGTTAGGCTGAGTCCTGTCTAAAACTGTAAATGAATATGTGGACGTCTGTTGAGTATTTCCACTTGTATCATTTGCAACCGAATAATATTGAATTGTTTTTCCAACATCAAATTTTCCTAAATTCGTGCTATTGGAAAATGGATTGCTGGGCGAGTTCCATGTTTCGTTATGCCACGTCCCATCGTTCCAGTACAATTCTACTTTGCCTAAAATACCATTATCGCTTGCATTAATGGCAATTATAACATTGTCTTTATCAGTTGGCTCAATTGGTGAACGAGATACTGAAATGTTAGGCTGAGTCCTGTCTAAAACTGTAAATGAATATGTGGACGTCTCTTGAGTATTTCCACTTGTATCATTTGCAACCGAATAATATTGAATTGTTTTTCCAACATCAAATTTTCCTAAATTCGTGCTATTAGAAAATGGATTGCTGGGCGAGTTCCATGTTTCGTTATGCCATGTCCCATCGTTCCAGTACAATTCTACTTTGCCTAAAATACCATTATCGCTTGCATTAATGGCAATTATAACATTGTCTTTATCAGTTGGCTCAATTGGTGAACG